>JBQCJC010000652.1:0-4916 GCA_051953135.1 Thermoanaerobaculia bacterium
TGGCGGTTGAAAGTTGGCGGTTGCGTCATCGCGAGTTGGGGTTCGGTCGCCTGTCGTTAACCGCCAACAGCCAACCGCCAGCGCGGCAACGCCGCGCGAACCGCCAATCTCAATTCCCCAACAACCATCAACCAACAACCGACAACGACCCCCACACAAACGTCACCGGCCCGTCGTTCTCCAGACTCACGATCATCATTTCGCGAAAGCGTCCGGTCTGAACATCGATGCCGGTCGATGCGAGCTCGCGAACGAACAGCTCGAACAACTCTTTCGCGCGATTCGGCTCTTCGGCGTTGTCGAAGCTCGGCCTGCGTCCGCGGGCGATCGATCCGGCGAGCGTGAATTGCGACACGGCGAGAATCGCGCCGCCGGCTTCGCTCACATCGCGATTCATTTTTCCCGCGTCGTCGCTGAAGATGCGCAGCTCGCGAATTTTCTTCGCGGCATCGCGCATCGCTTGTTCGGCGTCGCCCTTTTCGACCGCGGCGAGAACCAGCAGCCCGATGCCGATCTCCGACACCTTTTCGTCGCTCACAGTCACCGATGCGCGTCGCACGCGCTGAATCACGCACTTCATCGTGTAGAGCGCGCATTCTACGTGCGTTGGAAAAGGTTAGAATCCGCCGTCCACACACGAGCACCGCGGGTCGGCTACGCGGCCGGCAAATCGCAGCACGAAGAACGCGGTAAGGAGAAAGTTCATGATCAATAAAGTCATTCTCGTTGGCCGTCTCGGAAAGGATCCGGAGATCCGTTCGACGCCGAGCGGCACCTCGGTCGCACGATTCACCGTTGCGACCGACGAACGCTTCACCGATCGCAACGGCGAGAAACAGGAACGCACCGAGTGGCACAACATCACGGCGTGGGGAAAGCTCGGCGAGATCTGCGGGCAGTATCTGCGCAAGGGAAAGCTGGTCTACATCGAAGGCTCGATCCGCACGGACAGCTGGGACGACAAAGAGTCGGGCCAGAAAAAGTACCGCACGGAGATCGTCGCGAACACGATGAAGATGCTCGATCGCCGCGGCGATGAAGAAGGCGGCGGTGGCGGCGGCGGATCGCGCGGCGGTTATGGTGGCGGCGGCGGTGGCGGCTACAACCAGAATCGCGGCGGTGGTGGCCGGTCATCGGGACCGGACATCATCGACGATGATGAGGAAGTTCCGTTTTAAACGCGACGGCGGGCAACAAGCCCGCCGTTTTCATTTTCTGCGACTCTCGCGGCAGTCCTTCCATCCTGAAAGCGAGAGGTCCGTATGCCCATCCGGCGAGCGTTCGTTCTGTCCGTATTGCTGGTTTTCGCCCTCACGACGCGAGCGCAGACGACCGCGTCGCTGACCGGCATCGTGAAAGCGAACGAGCCACTTGCCGCAGCGCGCGTCGTCGTCACATCGCCGTCGTTGCAAGGCGAGCGCGCCACGCTCACCGGCCCGACCGGCGCATACAGCTTCGCCGCGCTTCCTCCCGGCCAGTACAAGATTCGCGTTTCGTACGACGGCTTCCGCACAACCGAACAGCGCGCGACGCTCGAGCTCGGACAAACCACGCGCGCGGACATCACGCTGCGCACCGGCATGGAAGACTCCATCACGGTCTATCCGGAGACGTCTCCCGAAGTCTACGAGCCGCAGATTGCCACCACGCTCACGCTTCGCGAAATCGATCGCCTTCCCGTGCAGCGCAACCAACTCGCCACCGCGCAGCTCGCGCCAGGCGTGAACGGCAACACGCTTTCGAATGGCGTGCTGTCGATCTCCGGCGGCCCCGGCTACGACAACCTCGTGCTGATCAACGGCGTCGTCGTGAACGAAAACACGCGCGGACAAATGCGGCCGATGTACGTCGAAGATGCGATTCAGGAAACGACCATCCTCACGGGCGCGGTCTCCGCCGAATACGGTCGCTTCACCGGCGGCGTCGTGAACACGATCACGCGGTCCGGCGGCGAGTTGTGGTCTGGCTCCGTGCGCGATTCGTTGAGCAATGCTTCGTGGTCCGCGCAATCTCCGGCGCGCGAGGAACGCGAAGACAATCTCAATCATGTTTTCGAAGCGACGTTAGGCGGCTCGATCTCGCACGATCGCCTGTGGCTCTTCACCGCCGGCCGCTGGGCGAAAAACGACACGGCGCGACAAACGATCGCGATTCCCGCCGGTCCCGGTTCGACTGCATCGACGCCAATCAGCTACACGGAATCGAACGATCAGAAGCGCTACGAAGGAAAGCTCACCGGACGCATCAGCGCGAGCCACAGCATCGTCGCGTCGTACTTCGGGATCGACACCGCGACGGAGAACAGTCGCTTCACGAACAACGTCTACGATCTCGCGAGTCTCACTGAACGCAATGATCCCGATTCGCTCGCCGCGATTCGCTACGACGGCGTGTTCGGTCCGAATGTGCTGGTCGAAGCGCAGCTCGCGCGTCGCACGATGGGATTGTCGAGCGGCGCGACCGCGACGGACCCCATCAACGGTACGGTGCTGATGGATCGCGCGAACAGCAACGCGCGGTTCAACTCGCCGTCGCTCTGCGCGATCTGTGAAGACGAGCAACGCGACAACACCGACATTCTCCTCAAGGCCCACGCCTTCCTCGATCGCGGCCTCGGCACGCACGACGTCGTCGCGGGCATCGATCGATTCGAAGAGCAGCATCTGCTCGATGAACATCAATCCGGCAGCGACTTCGCGTTGTTCGTCTCGCGCGCGCTGTTCAAGGACGGCGTGATCTATCCAGTCATCACGCCGACGAATCAAAACGGCGGCGGCACGTTCATCCGCTGGATGCCAGTCAATGTCGCGGCACGCGACAGTCATCTGCGCACCGATTCGATCTTCATCAATGACACGTGGAATCTCACGCCGCACTGGATGATCTCCGCGGGCGCGCGCTACGACCGCAATCGCGCGGAAGATGCAGACGGTTCGATCGCGGCGAACGATCGACGCGTCTCGCCTCGCCTCGCAGTGCAATACGACATCGGCGCGAACGGCCGTCACCGCGTCAACGCGACGTATGCCGAATATTCGTCGCGCGTGGCCGACTCAATCGCGACGTCGAATCAACTCGCCGGCAGCGCAGCCGCGATCGATTTCGCGTATCGCGGACCGCAGATCAACTCGACGAATCTCACGGTGCCGCTCGCGGATGCGCTGCGCATGGTGTTCGATTACTTCAACAACACGCAGGGCGGCGTGGCGAATCGCAACGCGCAGAATCTGCGCGCGAACGGCAGTCGCGATGTGCCGGGCTATTCGACGTATTTCGATGGCACGCTCTCGACGCCGTACGTGCGCGAGTACACGGCCGGCTACGGTACAGAGTTCCTGTACAACGGATTTGCACGAGTCGATTTCGTGTCGCGTGACTGGCGCGATTTCTACGCGCTCAACATCGATCGCGATACGCAGCACGTCACGACGCCGCTGGGCATTCCGGTCGATCTCGCGCTCGTCCGCAACACGAACGATCTCGAGCGCACGTATCGCGGCGTGCATCTGCAGATGCGTTACGCGATTCGCCACTTCGACGCGGGCGTGCATTACACCTGGTCGAAGTTGCGCGGGAACGACGACGGCGAGACCGCGACGGGTCCGAGCGCGAACATCGTTCCGTCGCTCTACTACCCCGAGTTCATGAGCTACGCGCAGAACAATCCGATCGGCTATCTGCGCGGCGATCAACGTCATCGCGCACGAGCGTGGGTCGGATACACGCGCGGTGCGTTCTCGGCGTCGGTGCTGCAGACGTTCGATTCGGGGCTCGCCTATTCGATCAGCGGCGCAATCAATGTCGCGCCGTACGCGACGAATGCGGGCTACGCATCGATTCCGAATGGACGCTACTTCTTCAGCGAACGCGGTGCGTTGCGCACCGACGATGTGACGTCGACGAATCTGGCGCTGCGCTGGCAGCAGGCCGTTCTCGGCGTGCAGCTATTCGTTCAAGGTGATCTGCTCAATGTGTTCAACGAGGACGCAATCGCCGATCCCAATCGCCTCGGCACCGGCGTCTCGACGTCCGCGAACTCGACGTCGTTGCAGCCATTCGATCCGCGCACCACGACGCCGGTGCTCGGCGTGCACTACTCGCTCGCGGCGAATTTCGGACAGGCGCTGAACAACATGGCGTATCAGACGCCGCGCACGACGCGAGTTTCGGTGGGAGTGCGGTTCTAGGCTCCGTGGCGAGCGATGAACGATGAGCGATGAGCGATCAAACGCGCTTCCGAGCGTGACGCGTCACGACCTGACGTCAGCTCGCCATTCGTGATTCTCGCCACAGAAGCTCATCGCTCATCGCGCATCGTTCATCGCTTGTTCACTGATCTGTCTTCACCGCCAAACCCGATCCGTGCGCGGTCATGGCATCCTCCCCTCCATGCGCAACATCGCCGCTGCTGTACTGCTGCTCATCGCACTGCCTCTGATCGCAGACCCGACGGTCATCGAGCTCGATTCGAAAGTCATGGGCGAGCGGCGATCGATTCTCGTGAGCCTCCCGATCTCGTACGCGACCGGCGCGCAGTCGTATCCGGTGCTGTACATGACTGACGGTGCGGCGCATCTGCCGCACACGGCCGCGACGGTCGAGTTCCTCGCGCGCAACGGCCGCATTCCGGAGCTGATCGTCGTCGGCATCAACAACACCGATCGCACGCGCGATCTCACGCCGACGCGCGTCGTCGATCAGAAATTCGAAGGCCGCACGATGAACTTTCCGACGAGCGGCGGCGCCGATCGCTTTCTCTCGTTCATCGAAACCGAAGTGATCCCGGAGATCGAGAAGCGCTACAGAACGGAACCGTATCGCGTTTTCGCCGGTCATTCGTTCGGCGGTCTATTCACGCTGCATACGCTGTTCACGAAACCGAAGTTGTTCAACGCGTGGATCGCGGTGAGTCCGAC
>JBQCJC010000653.1:0-2883 GCA_051953135.1 Thermoanaerobaculia bacterium
ATATGAGAAGAAGCGGAGCGCGGGCTTCCAGCCCGCCGGACCGCGGACTTCCAGTCCGCGCTCCGTTCGTCCTCGCGCTTTTCCTCGCCATCACCGCCACCGCCGCACCGCGCCATCGCGCGATTCGCACCCCCGCTCCGCCGCCGCCCATCACGAAAGTCACGGCCGAGCCGCCATCGTGCGCGCTTCCGCCACTCGCGCAAGTCGCATGCAACGGCACGCCGTCGTTCACACCGAATGAAGTCGACGCGATCGTTCGCGCCGCTGCGAAAGCAATCAACGACGACGCACTCACGATCGCAGTCGTCGATCGCGCGGGACGTCCGCTCGCGCTCTATCGCAAACCGACCGCGAATCCCGCGAACGATGACGCCGCGGTTGGCGTCGCACGCACGGCCGCATTCTTCAGTCATGACATGGCGCCGCTCTCGTCGCGCACCGTGCGATTCATCAGCGGCATTCACTTTCCGCCGGGCATCACCAACACGCCGAGCGCCGCGTTGTACGGCATCGAGAACACGAATCGCGGCTGCGATTTCAACGTCACGTTCAACGCCGGCAAATGCATTCCGCGCGCGCGACGCATCGGCGGCGCAACGTGCGATTCCGCCGATGCATCCGGATGCAGTTCCGGAATCGTGACCGGGAAGCAACTCCCGAACGACGCCGATCCAGCGAGCGTGAACGCCGGAGGGATTCCGCTGTATCGCGTTTCCGTCAGCGGCACGCGCGTCATCGACGGTCATCTCCTCGGCGCGATCGGCGTCGTCGGCGCGAGCGGCGATTCGCAACGCGCTGAATACGCCGCGGTCACCGGCGCATTCGGTTCGCTCGCAACCGGCATCGCGCCCGTGCCTTCGTATCCGCTGCCGAGTCCCGGCAACGTGTTCATCGACGGCATCCGCCTTCCATTCATCGGCGACGACATTCGACTCACGTTCGCATCGAACGGCATTCCGAATGGCGCGCGACTCAATGGCGTGAGCGCGGGCAGCGACAACGGCGCGTTCGTTCTCTCGCCGCAGTTCGGCGGTTGCGCAGCAGATGAATATCTCGTCGGCCCGATCGCCGGATCGAAACTCACCGCGGCCGATGTCGATGCCATCGTGCAACGCGCGATTGCGACCGCGAAGAAAACACGCGCCGCGATTCGACTGCCGTTGAACAGCTACGCGCGAATGGCCATCAGTGTCGCGGATGTCGACGGCTCGATTCTTGCGCTGTATCGCATGCCCGACAGCACCGTCTTCTCGCTCGATGTTTCGGTCGCGAAGTCGCGCAACGTCGCGTACTTCAGCACCGCGGGAATCGGCAGCGCGTTGTCCGCGAATCATGCGGTCTCGAATCGCACGATCGGCTTTGGCGCGCAGCCGTACTTTCCGCCGGGCATCGACTCGAATGTCTTCAATCGCGGCGCGGGACCGTGGTACTCGTCGCTGTTTCTCTTCGATCTCGCGCATCCATGCACGCAAGGCGCGCAACCCGCGAATCCGAATCAGAACGGCGTCGTGTTCTTCGCGGGATCGTCGCCGCTGTATCGTGGAGGACAACTCGTCGGAGGACTCGGCGTCAGCGGCGATGGCATCGAGCAGGACGATTACGTCACGTACTTCGGCGCGGGCGAATTTCTCCCGCCGCAAAACCTCTGGTCCGATCAGGTCGCGGTCGATGGCGTGCGCCTGCCGATGTTCAAGTTCCCGCGACAACCGGAAGGCGTGACGGAGTGCGGAGGCGGGCCGTGTTCGTAGCGCGCGCCGCATTCGCCCTGTGGATCGCAACGCTCGCGAGCGCGCAAGGCGCTGTCGATACAAACGTCGATCCCATCGTCTTCACAGACACGATCCCGTTCACCATCACCGGCACGAGCGACGCGAATCCCGGCACGCCCGTGCGGCTCTTCGTCGAAAGCGCGAAAGCCGAAACGCAGGTGCGCGGCGATCACACGTGGTCGATCTTCTGGACCGCGCCGCTGCAAACCGGTTCGTACGATTTGCGCATCGAGATCGGCGAGAAGATCGAGACGCGGATTCTGCGCGTGCAACTGCGCGGCACGCTCGCGCGGCAACCCGGCGTCGAAACGCTGCCGATCTTCGCGAAGCCCGATCCGCCCGAGCCGTCGCTGCAGGAGCTCACCGATCGCTGGCACATCCTGCCGCCGGCGTACGAGCTCGACGAACACTCGCGCGGTCGCTTCGATCCGTATCACCAGAACGTGCTCAAAGGCGATTTCCCGATTCGCGGCACGAACGACACGTTCTTCGTGCTCAGCGGCATCAGCGACTCACTGACGGAAGCGCGCACGCTGCCGACGCCGTCCGGCGTGAGCACGCCGCGTCCCGGTTCGTTCCGCTTCTTCGGCGATGACGCGCAAGGCGTGTTTGCGCAAAGCGTGATCGTCAGCGCCGACTGGTATCAGGGCGACACGACATTCCAACCGGTGCGACAGCGCGTGAAAGCCACCGTCGTCGCGAATCTCAATCACGTGCGCGTCGAAGAGAACGGCGTGCTGAAACCGAGCGTGCGTCGCGGCACCGAGCGCACGGATTCCCAACTCTCGCTGCAGGAACTGTTTTACGAACGCAAGCTGCGCGATCTCTCGCCGAACTACGATTTCGTTTCGCTGCGCGCGGGTGTGCAGCCGTTCTCGAGTGACTTCCGCGGCTTCGTCTTCACCGACACGAATCTCGGCGTGCGCCTCTTCGGCAACTACGCCGCGAATCGCTTTCAGGCGAACGTCGCGATCTTCGATCGTCTCGAGAAAGACACGAACTCCGGTCTCAACATCATTCATGAACTGCGCGAGCAGCGCGTCGCCATCGCGAACTTTTACTGGCAGGACTTTCTGCGCAAAGGCTTCACGCAGCAGTTCTCGATTCATCACGT
>JBQCJC010000654.1:0-2117 GCA_051953135.1 Thermoanaerobaculia bacterium
CGAAGCCGGGCGCGGTCAGCTTCAGGGTGGAGTTGGGCGGCCCGTGCCAGGATCGGACACACGATTGCGCACGTATCGGTGTACACTTCGCATGCATGAAGCGCCGAGATTTAGAGCGGCAATTGTTGGATTGCGGCTGGCGATTTCTACGGCACGGGGCGAATCACGACGTGTGGACGGATGGTGAACGCGAAGAACCAATCCCGCGTCACCGTGAGATCAACGAGAAGCTTGCTCGCACGATTCTTCGACGCGCATGTGGAGGCCTTAATTGAGATTCGAAGGAAAGGTATTCAAGGACGGCCGATACTGGCTGGCGGAAATTCCGTTGTTGGAAGCCTTAACGCAAGGCCGAACGAGATCTGAGGCGCTAAGCATGGCGTCTGACTGGCTAGTGACGATGGTGACTCGCGAAGATTTTCACGCAGAGGTTCATCCTCGAGGAAAAAATGAATTTGAAATTTCCGGAAGCGACACAGCTGCGATGATCGCCTTATTGCTGCGTCGCCGCCGCGCAGCGAGCGGTGCCTCGCTACGTGACGTGGCTTCTCGCCTCGGTTCTACATCCAGAAATGCGTATGCACGATATGAACGTGGCGATGCGGTACCGACGCTCGACAAATTGGATGCGCTACTAAAGGCCACCGATCCGGAACACGACTTTGTGATTCGTCCCGCTGGAGAACGTTAACAAGCGCGCGTCCGTTGATAGGCGACCGTACTGCTCCTTATCGCGACCCGGCTTTTCACACCACGACGCTACGCCCGAGTTCGTTTCCAACGGCTCACAATTCCGCATGATTCGAAAGCACTGGTAACGGCTCGACGTTTTTATTTCACTGACAGGACGACCGGGCTTAAGCCCGCCCAACGCTTCACGCTGAGCTGCCGCGCCAGTGCCGCGCGACGAAGTCGCGCGGCGCGGCGCGTGCAGCGACTAAGGACCAATGACCGAGGGAGCTAACTGCACGCGACGTGACGCCGACTTTCTTGTGGGTCGACCGAGGCGCTTCAGCGCCGGTCCGAAGCCGGGCGCGGTCAGTTCCAGCGGGGAGTTAGGCCGTTCTTGACATAGCGGCCATCTGGCGCAATCATTTGCGCCATGCGCACGACTGCCAACGCGGCTCATGCTTCGACCACATCCGAGCCGACGACGCGAGAGTTTCAGGCCTATGCACAGTTAGTCAGGACCGGGGAACACGACTCTTTGGCGCACGTCATGCTCCTAGGGCTGGTGGTTCTGGAATTGCCGAGGTTGTTGGCCATACTGGAAGCCGGCCTACCGTTTCGTGCATTCGAACGCCTAGCTAAGAACACCGCAATTCCGACCGAGCGTCTTCTTCGCCTGATTGATGTACCGCGACGTACATTGTTGCGACGCCGGACCGAAGGCCGGTTTTCCCGTGATGAGTCAGATCGGCTCGTTCGCGCGGCGCGCATCTTTGGTGCGGCGTTGTCGCTCTTCGAGGGAGATCGAGATGCAGCCCTCGTCTGGCTGGAGGAGCCGCAACCTGCGTTCGGAGGCGCTATCCCTCTCGAAATGGCTCGATCGGAAGTCGGCGCGAAAGAGGTCGAGGACCTTGCCTACCGACTCGAGCAAGGCGTGTTCTCTTAATGGTCACCACTTGGCGTATCGTCAAACGAAAATACGCTGCCGCTGCATTCGATGGCGAAGGTGCACGGATCGCCGGCGGACGCTGGAACTCGAAGGGGCGCCGCGTTGTGTATACCTCCGAATCGGCCGCATTAGCCGCACTGGAACTTCTGGTTCATCTGGGTCGCAGCAGAAGCTTGCCCGACTACGTGATTTTCTCTTGCACATTCTCGGAGCGAATACTCGAGACATACGACACTGCCAAATTGCCGTCCAACTGGCGATCGTATCCTGCTCCAGCCGCACTCGCACGCGTCGGAAATGCTTGGCTACGGGAGCAACGATCTGCCGTGCTGCGCGTACCGAGTGCCGTGATCGAAACCGAAAGCAATTATCTCTTCAATCCCGCACATCGCGACTTTCGCCGCATCACGATTGCGGGGCCCGAAGCATTCGAACTTGACCTTCGTTTGTTAAGGCACTAGCGAAATCGGCCTAACGGCTTCGCACTAAGCTGCCGCGC
>JBQCJC010000655.1:0-2842 GCA_051953135.1 Thermoanaerobaculia bacterium
CGCCGGCGGTGAGCGGTGCCGCGACTGACGTTCCGGTCAGTCCCGGGCTGCAATCGAGATGAGTGAACTGACCGTAGGCGGCTCCGCCGACTTTTTCACCTGGCGCAAAAAGAGTGACGCAAGGGCCGTAGTTGCTCGAAGACCAACGGGCATCGGTTTTTGTCGTCGCGCCGACCACGATCGCGGACGAGGCTCGCGCTGGTGAGCCGCCGCATCCGTCGCGATTGCTGTTGCCGGCGGAGACAACGACGATCACACCATCGGCCACAAGATTGTTGACGGCTGTATCCAACGTTGTGTCCGAGCCGAAATTGATGCTGATGTTTGCCACCGCGGCTGCATCGGTGTGATGTTGTACAACCCAATTCACGCCAGCAGTTGTCGTTTCGACAGTCGTGTTTCCATCGGACTTCATCACGCGCACAGGAATGATGTCCGCGTTCTTCGCGACTCCACTGTCGAGGCCCGCGACGAAACTCGCGACAGCGGTGCCGTGACCAATCGGATCCGTGGTTGGTCCGCCGCTGACGGCCCAGCCGTCTTTCAGTCGCGTGTTGCCGTTCTTATCGAGAAACTCGCCGTGTGGACTCACGCCTGAATCGATGATGTACGCGACCGCGTTGGTAGCGGTCGCCGCACAATTCTCGTAATAGCCCGTTAACGGAAGGCTTGGCTGATCGATCCGATCGATTTGCCACGGCACGTGTGCGTCGTTGCATCGCGAACGCACTTCGCTCACTGGCGCACAGGCTCGGACGCAGAATTGATCGAGCTCCGCGTATTCATCTTCTGCGACTTCGATGACGCGAGGATCGTCAGCGATCGCTGCAGCGGAGTTTGCATCGGCGATCATCGAGAAGCCGCGTACGGCGTCTTCCCAGATCAGTTTGATCTTCCCGCCGTGACTGCGCGTCAGGTCATGTGCGACATTCCTGACGTTGCCGCGCACGCCGTCGTTCAACAGGACGAGATAGCTGTCTTGAACGGGACGCGCTTTCCTTCGCACTTTGTCCGGCTTCGCAGTGGCAGGTGTTGCAAGACAGAGAACGACAACAAGAGCGCTGAACCAACGCATAGCTCACCTTGGCGGATCTCTCGGACCGGGTGACAAAGTAGCGCCGATCCGCAAAGGCGGCAACGCGCACTTATGGCGCTTATCGTTTCAAAATCCGCCGCCCCGTTGTCGGGCGTCCCGGCTCCGGCACGGGCTCGGTGAATGCGCCTGGGGCGAGGAGTCGGGCGGCGGCGTGGAGGTCGATGAGACCAGCGCCGAAGACGGGATCGGGGCCGGGGACGCCGAGATCGATCGCCGTCGTCGTTATCGCGCTGATGATGTTCGCGGGCGTCGCATTCGGTGCGATCGACCAGAGGAACGCGGCGGCGCCAGTCACGTGCGGTGCGGCCATCGAGGTGCCGGATTTCTCGCCGTAGTCATCGAACACATACGCGACCGTCAGCGTGCCGCTGCCTTTCGATGCGAGCGTTTCGCCGAGGTTGTTTGGCAGCGCGACCGTGAGTGGCCACTCGTACGTGTACGACGTCGGATCTTCGTCCGAGTACATCGTCCAGCGCGAGTACGGACGATCGTCGTTGAAGATCACCACCGCCGCCGCGCCGTTCTGCTTCGCGCGCTTCGCCTTCTCGGCGAACGGAATCTCGCCGCGGCGAATCAGCGCGATCTTGCCCGCGACTTTTTGCGGCGTGATCTCGCCTTCCTTGCCGAGTCCGACATAAACGAACTGGCCGGTGAACAAACCTTTCTTCGACCCTTCGACCGCGGCGGTCTCGAGTGCGGAACCGTTGTTCACGATGTACGAGACTTCATCCGTACCGACGCGCACCGTCGACAGAATCTCCATGCCCGGCGCGGTGAAATCGAGCTCCGGTCCCTGACACGAGAAGCTCGTGATGCCGCGCTGCTCGTTCACGGCGCCGACCGCGATCACGCCCGGATACGCAGCAGGAAATTGCACGGCCGCGGCCGTGGCGGTGGTCGATGCATTGCCCGACGCGGCGACGACGATGATGCCTTCATCCACTGCTTTCGTGAACGCGTCGCGTTCGAGATCACTCGGCTCCGCTGCGCCTAACGAAAGGTTCGCAACCCAGTGTCCGCCGTCGGCTTTCTTCTTGTCGACGATCCACTGCATCGCTTTGATGAGCGTCTCGCTGCTGCCTTTGCCCTGCGCGTTGAGGACTTTGATCGCGTAGAGGTTCATGCCCGGCGCGACGCCGACGACGCCGTTCTTGTCGTTCTTCGCGAGGATCGTTCCGGAGACGTGCGTGCCGTGACCGTTGTCATCGAGCGGATCCGCGTCGTCATTGATGTAGTCGATGCCGCCGCGAAACGAGCTCGCGAGCTCGGGATGACGATAGTCGACGCCGGTGTCGATGACGACGACGTTGACCGCGGTGGCGTTGCGCGCGTTCCACGCGAGCGTCGCGCGAATCATCGAGATGCCGTAGGGAAGTGTTTGTCCGCCGATCACGCGACTCACATCGGAGGCGTATCGCTCGACGACCGGCTCCACGCTGCGAATGCCATCTGCGCCGCGCAATGCGCTCGCTTCTTCTTCGGTGAGATCGGCGGCGAATCCGTTGACGATCTCGAAGCGATCGACGTTGCGCGAGGCGAGATCGATCGCGGCGCGATTCGTCGTGACGGCGAATCGATCGCCGCGCACCGGTGCTTTGGTGGCGACGAGGTAGCGATGCGTGTCCGCACCGAACGCGGCCGAGGCGAGAAGCAGCGAGAGAGCAGCGAGCGTCGTTCGTGTCATGAGTTTCCCGGGGAAGACGAGGTGAGAATAACAATAATTCCGCCGGCACGAACGCGAGGATC
>JBQCJC010000656.1:0-5513 GCA_051953135.1 Thermoanaerobaculia bacterium
GCAGCGGCTGCGCGGCGCTCATCGAAACGAGCTTCTCGCGTTTGCGCTGCTGTTCTCGCCGCGCGAAGACCGTTCCGGCTTCGGACTTCGTGAACGCATTGCGCCACGACGCGGGCGCGTTGCAGAAACAGCGCTGACACGACGTACACACGAGCGTGTTTCGCGCGGACAGACACGTGCACCACTCCGCAGTGGTGCTGTCGTTCACCGCTTCACACGACGCGCATTGGAATGTGCATTCGTTCACCGCAAAATCGGACAAGTTGGTCATCAGACGTTCCTCTCGCGTCTCTGCTAAGGCGTGATCGGTGCCGACTTCGAGGTTGCGGTAAGTGCTTCGAAATACAACGCTTGATGGGAAGCGCGTTCGAGAGGCGGTGTTTCGATGTGGAACAGGTGTTCAAAGATTGAACGGTGCGTCGATCACTTCACCTGTTCCACCTTCGTCAGCATCACCGAGAGCGTGCGCGCATCGCGATTCAGCGCGTTCACGGTGGACGGCACGAACGATTTCTCCGGCACGATCTCGATGCGTACCGCGCCGCGCGGAATCGGCATCTCGATCACCGCGTCGGTCCTCGCTTTGATCGTCGCGTAATGCTCGTATCCGCTGACGCGCACGCGAATGCGATTCTCGGCGAGCGGGTAGTCGTGCGGCGCGTGAAACGTGAGTCGCACTTTCGATGCGCCGAGGTCGGGCAACTCGAGCACGGCGTGTTTGCCGATCCATCGCCACGATGCGCCATCACGCGTGCGCTCCGGCGGTGAGACGCCTTCGATCGCGCGATATCGCTCCGTGATCGGAAACTCGATCGCGCTCACCGCGCCGTAGTGCTGACGCGTGAGTTTGCGATACGCATCCGTGTCGGGCCACGTGTACGTGACGCCTTTGTTCGCGCCTTTCTCGCCATCCGCGAAGATGATCATCGGCACGTTCGGATTGCCGCCAAACTTGAGCAGCCCTGCATCGATGCGCATCGATTTCCATTCGCGCAGCAGGTACTCCGCGTGCGGACGCAGCGGGAGGTCGTAGAGCACCAGCGCGTTCTTCGGCACGTGCGCGCGAATCCAGTTCGCGGCGAGCACCGGCGGCGCTTCTGTCGTCGCGCGAATGCGCAACACGGGCATCGTGTAGTCGATCGCGCCGACGCAATACGCGCCGGCGACGAACCATCCGATCAATCCGAAACGCAGTAACGGAATCGCTGCGAACAATGCGATCGCGGGCAACGCCGGAATCGCGTAGCGAACCGCGTCCGCCGGATCCATCGTCGCAAGTGCGAACGCGAGATAGATCACGCAGCCAGCCGCGAGCGGCCACACGAGTTTGTTTTTGCGCAACGCAAGCATCGCCACGCCCGCGGCCGCGAGCACCAGCAGCGGAATCGAGAGGAACTTCGGGCCCCACGGATGCGCGGCAAATCGGAATGCGATCAGGCTCGTCGAATAGCCGCCGCGCGAGAGATCCGAGTCATGCGACGCGTAGTACGACGCCTGGCCGCTGATCCACTTCCAGAATTCGACCGGACCGCCGGTCGCGACGATCATCGGCATGAGCCACAACACGCATGCGGCCGCGAAGATCGCGACGGAGCGAATGCGCTCGCGCCAGTCTTTCATCAGAAACAACGAGAGGAGAAACATCGGCACGATGGCGATCGCGAACTGTTGCCGCCAGCCGATGCACGCGGAGCAGGCGATGGCCGCGAATTGCGGATCGCGTTTCGCGCATGCGTACGTCGCGAGTCCGAAGAGCGCGACAGCGCCGGAGTCGGATTGCGGAAGAACGCCGGAGACGAGCAGTGCAGGACAGGCGAAGAAGATTGCGGTGGCGAGGACGCCGAGGACGGTGTCGCCGGTGATTTCGCGAAAGGCGAGGAACCACGTGATGAGTCCGGCCGCGAGTGTGATGACGCTGAGGATGACCAGCGCGCGAAATGCATTGCCGCCGGTGAAGAGCGCGATGACTTTCGCCGCGGCCATGAAGATCGGATAACCGGGCGGCGGCGGGTAGTGATCGAGCGGTTGATAATTCTCGACGCCCTTCGCGAAGAGGCACTCGTCGTACTCCCAAATCGTCTTCGGGATGGTCGAGTAATGCAGCGCCGCGATCGCGAGGAACGCCAGGATTGCCAGTAATTTTGGACGACTCACAGGCGTCTATAATGCCCTGAATGTCAATAGGTTACCTGCGCGGGCTGCGCGTTTTGGGACGCGCTTTCCGTAATTTGCCGGCAGGCGATCGCGTCCACATTCTGGGCCGGTATCTGACATGCCCGTTCACCCGCGTTCTCGATGAGTTTCCGCACGACGCGCGCGTGCTCGAGATCGGTTCCGGGCACGGGTTGTTCGCATTGTTGATTGCGGAGAACGGCGCGCGCGAAGTGATCGGCGTCGATCCTGATCTTCGCAAGTCGCTGCTGCCGTCGCCGTCGCCGCGCGTGCGCAAGATCGGCGGGTACGACGAATGCGTGCGCGGTACGTTCGATGCGGTCGCGATTTGCGACGTTGCGTATCGATTGCCGCTCGATGTGCAGCGTGCATTATTCGCGCGGGTGCTCGACCGGCTGCGGCCGGGCGGCGTGCTCGTGTTGAAGGAAATGGATTCAGGACATCGGTGGAAGATGAAGTGGGCGCGGTTTCAGGAATGGCTGGCGGACTCGTTCCTGCATCTCACGCACGGAGAAGGGTTCGTCTACGAGTCGCGTGACGATGTGCGCGCGCTGCTGGAAGGCGCGGGCTTCGTCGGATTTTCAGCACGCGCCGTCGACTTCGCGTATCCGCACCCGCACATCGTCTACACTGCGCGCAAACCACAATGAAGCCATCGGTCTCCCTCGTCATCCCGATGTTCAACGAGGAGTTGAACATCGAGCACGCGGTCAGTGCGTCTCTCGAATCGCTCGAGAAGTACGCGCGCGACTACGAAGTGCTCATCGTCAACGATGCGTCGACGGATGCGTCGCCGCGCATCGCGGAATCGCTCGCCGCGAACAATCCGCACATTCGCGTGCTGCATCACGAGCAGAATCGCAAGCTCGGCGGCACGATTCGCACCGGGTTCGCCGCGGCGAAGATGGATCTGGTGTTCTACATGGACGCCGACATTCCCTTCGATCCCGACGTCCTCGGCCGCGCGATCCGCGCGATGAATCTCACCGGCGCCGACATGATCGCGGCGTATCGCCACGATCGAAAGATGGAAGGGCTGAAGCGCGCGATCTACACGACGATTTACAACTGGCTGATCGGCATTCTCTTCGGCTGGCCGCATCGCGACATCAACTTCTCGTTCAAGCTGATGAAGCGTCACGTGCTCGAAGCGATCGAGTTGCGCTCGGAGGGTTCGCTCATCGATGCGGAGCTGGTCGTGAAAGCGAAGAATCGCGGATTTACGATTCAGCAGATCGGCATCGATTACTTTCCGCGCACGCGCGGCGAATCGCATCTCGCGTCGTTTGGTGTCGTGCTGAAGATTCTGCGCGAGCTGGTGACGCTGTATCCCGACATGCGCAAGCGTCATGACTCGATGCGCGGCGCGCCGTCGTCTTCGTCGCACGACGCGCAACAAGCCGACGCCCGGTGAGTGCGATGATGGTCAACAAGTTGATCGTCACGGCCGACGATGTCGGCCTGCACCGCGGCATGAGCGAAGGTGCAATTCGCGCGCATCGCGAGGGAATCGTGACGGCGTGCAGCGTCGTGGCGAACGGCGTGGCGTTCGAAGAGGCGATGGAGCGGCTGAAGGATGTGCCGTCGCTCGAAGTCGGTGTGCATCTCACGCTGGTCGAAGAGACGCCGCTCACGGCGATGCGTTTCCCGAAGAAGTACACGACGTTCGCGCCGCTCTACTCATTGCGATTGATTTCGATGCGTGCGATCGAGCGCGAGTTGCGCGCGCAGATCGAGCGTGTGTTGCACAGCGGATTGCGCGTGACGCATCTGAACGGACATCAGCATCTGCATCTGCTGCCGCGTTTGTTCGCGCTGGTGGCGCGGCTCGCGAAAGAGTATGGGATCCCATACGTTCGGATCGTCGATGATCTCGGCGGCGGCGAACGCGCTCTCTCGATGCGCGCTCTCTCGTACCTCGGGCGCCGCGCGCGTGCAACCTTTACGAATGACCACACGATCGGCGTCGCGAACGCGGGCCATCTCCGCGATGTCGTCGCGCTGCTCGATCACGTGCGAGCTGTAACCGAGTTGGTTACACATCCCGGCGTGGGCGTGGATGGGTACACGTGGGGTTATGCGTGGGATGAAGAGACACGAGCGCTCTGCGCGAGTGGCTTGCGCGAAGAGATTGCGAGACGAGGGATTGTGTTGATGACGCCGAGTGGCGTCACGGTGCGAGGAACGGGGCCGAGTACTCCGATGTCGTCGTGAGATAGCCCCAGCCCGTGTCGCCGTTCGTCGATGGCGGACGAAGCCAGCCGTTGTAAATCGCACGCGTCGCCGTTGCGGTTACGTACTTGCCCGGGAACGTCGAGAACACCGTCACCGCGAACGTTCCACTCACCGAGGCTCTCGTCAGATACGTGGTGCCTCCGCGATCGGGCGTGTCGCTGAGGAAGAACTCCACCTCCGGCGTGAACGAGCCGCTCCACTCGACGTACCCTTCGATCACCGTCACACCGATCTCGATCTGATACACACGCGTGATCATCGGAATCGGGACGGGCCCGTTCGGAACGGCATCGAGTCCCCAGTCGATGCCTCGCTGTCCGTTCCCGCTCATGCTGTTGCGATGCAGCGAGACGTTCTGCGCATTCGACGCGATCGCGACGCCGAACTCCGCGTTGTTCGCGATCGTGTTTTCCGTGATGTCCGTGCCGCTCGCGGTCGCCGCGACGAAGATGCCGCTCGCGCCGTTGTGCGTGAGGACGTTGCGATTCACGCTCTGTTGGCCGCTCCAGAAGAACAGCGCGGAGCGTTTGCTGTTCGTGATGGTGTTCTCTTCGATCACCGCGGCGCCGCGCGTCTCGATGCCGCGCCCATTCGCATCGAGCACGTTCTTCTCCAGACGCGGGACCACGGGCGCGTTGCAAACCTGCGGCGTTGCCGGTGTCGCGTACGCGATCGCCACACCTGGGAAGTTGCGAATCGTCATGCCGCGCACGCCACCGCGACAGAGGCGATCGATCGCGATTCCATCGCCTTCGCTGAGCGCGTTTCCATCGAGCTCGACACTCGATCCGGGGAAGTACTGCGACTGCGTTCCACCGTCAATGATGAGCGAAGCCGCCTGCGTGCGCGGCAGCGGCGTCGTGACGGCAATCGTTTGCGCGCCTTCCGCCGGAATGCGGAACGCGATCATGCACGGCACCAAGGCATCACTGCACGTCGCGTTCGCGGCATCGACCGCCGCGCGCAGCGAGCCGCTCTCGGCATCGCTCGTGTTGGTGACGAAGAACGTCGTGTAATTCGTCAGCTCGCGCGTGAACGTGTCGTTCGCGGGGCGGTTGTCGTCTTCACTCGAATCGATTGCGAGATCGATCGCGAACGTCGCCGCG
>JBQCJC010000657.1:0-7510 GCA_051953135.1 Thermoanaerobaculia bacterium
AGTATCACTACACTCCATTCGGCGAGATCGAAAACTCGACGAACGCTTTGCAGCCGCTCCGCTTCATGGGTCGCGAGCTCGATGCCGACACGTCTCTGTACTACGTCCGCAACCGCTGGTACGACCCCGTTCTCGGCCGATTCGTTTCCGAGGATCCGATTGGTCTGCGCGGCGGGATCAATCCATACGCGTACGTCGGCAATGATCCGGTGAATCTGCGCGATCCGCAGGGCCTCAGCCCGACGTGCAGCACATTCATCAGCGTCACCGGCGATGAGTGGGAAGCCATCGGCGCACAGTCGCGCGAGGCTCTCGAGTCCCTCGGCATCTGTCTGTCCGTCACGTTCGATACGCTGGTCGTCAACGGAGGCATGCCGAACGGCGTCGCGCCCATACCTCCGGCGCCTCCGGATAATGCGTGGCTCTGCCCCTCGTGCGCGGGGAAGATCCCAACATCGCATCAAGGGCCGACGATCGGGCCGGGAATGCCGATGACTTGGGTGAAGCAACGGATCGCGAACGCGGCGGCGGAATGCAGACAGTGGCGGCGGTGGGCCGCCGCCTGGACGCTCCTTCACATTGCTGGCGACGTTCGTCAGGTCATGACGACGCCCGCGCCGACCGTGACGCCGGGCGACTCGAGGATCGACCTCTCCGGCTACGGCTCCGATCTCGCTTCAAACTACGGCGAGTCCGCAACCGCCATGGCCAACGAGCGATGCAAGGCGCTTGGCGTTCCCTGAGTTCGAATCGCGGGTGGCGCGGCAAGGATGCCGCGTCACCTGCGAAGCGTAAATAGTTGGAAGGATTGGGGGATTAGATTTGGTCGGGCAGGGGGGATTTGAACCCCCGACCACCTGAACCCCATTCAGGTACGCTACCAGGCTGCGCTACTGCCCGACTCTGGAAAAACTGACATCCGGGGAGGATGTCGCGCGGGATCGTACCACGCGCGCGGTTGCTAACGGTTTGAGGCGGTCGGTATTCCTCAGCCGAGGTTTGGGGCCCAGAGAATCAGGTACTTGGTGACCTCGATGTTGCGGCTCGTCGGCGTGATCGAGATCTCTTCGATCGAGCGCGCTTTGGCCTGGAGCTCTTCGCGCAACCCCTGCAGCTCGCGATCCCAGGCGCGTTGAATCTGCGCGATGTTTTCGAGGTAATCCGTTTCGCGAACGGAAGACGACAAGCCGGGCTCTGTCGATGCGACCGGTGCGGGGCGGCCGCTGGTGATGTTGTACAGCGCCTGTCCCCACGCCACATTCACTTCCGGCGCTTCGGAACGCGAGTGCTCCTGATTCTTGTCGATCTCGCGCTGCTCGCGCTCCGACTTC
Organism: Thermoanaerobaculia bacterium; assembly: GCA_051953135.1. Taxonomy (GTDB): domain Bacteria; phylum Acidobacteriota; class Thermoanaerobaculia; order Gp7-AA8; family Gp7-AA8; genus QHVT01. The sequence goes on from JBQCJC010000657.1 coordinate 1,332, forward strand.
TCGCGCAACTGATCGATGCGCCGGCGGAACGTCGATTCGAGTCGCTCCTGCTCTTCTTCCACGCGGCGATTCGCTTCCTCGAGACCCCGCGGAAGAAACGCATCGCGCGTTTCGGACGGGTCGGAAAAGAGCGCGAATGCGGGATTGTGAAAAATCGACAGCCGCTCGTTCTGCTCCAGGAACTGTTTGAATCCATCCTGCGACTGCGCTGCATTCGCCATCAGCGCTTCGGGCGTGATGTCGATCTGCATGCGACGATCGGGATCGGGCACCGCGCGCAACTCGAGCTTCTCTGCATCGACGAGTGATGCCTGATGCCACATCACGCGGCCGTCCGCGGGCGCGATCGGCGCGATGTACGAACGCGTCGTCGAATGATGCGTACCGCTGCGACCTTCGGTGTGCGTCACGATGCCTTCTGCAAGCACGAATGGCTTGTAATGACCCTGACCACCGGAAACATAGAGCTGTTCGAGCGCGTCGTCGCCACGACGAAGTCGCGGCGCGCGAACGATCGGCGTCGTGTGTGCGCCTGCGTCGTGCTCCACCGTCATGCCGTGTGCGACCGGAACGACATCGAGCACGCGACCCGGCACCGTCGACAGCGCACGCGTGATCGCTTCGCGACGATCGGGCGGAAACAGGAACACGATGCAACCACCGCCGCCAGCGCCACACACTTTGCCGGCCCAGGCACCGGCTTCTGTCGCCGCGGAAATCGCGGCATCGATCTCCGGAGTCGAGATGCCGTCGATGAGCGCTTTGCGCGCTTCCCACTCTTTGCCTAACGCGACGCCCGCTGCTTCGAAGTTTCCGGCGTCGAGCGCGCGCTCCATCTCGATCGAGATGTCTGCAATCGTCGCGAGACCGCGATCGACTTTCTTCTTCTTCTCGACCTGACGCTTGTACAACTCCCAGTTGTTCGTGCCCGAGAAATGCGCGACGCCCGTGTAATGCAGGAGCATGTGTGACGCGAGGTCATGCACCGAGATCTGCAGCGGATGACGCGCGGGGCGGCCGGGATTGAGATGCAGCGAGCCGAGTCCGCCGAAGACCGGCGGGTAGTAATCCTGAATCCCAGCGGGGACGCCGAGGAGTCGCGTTTCGAGATCGCGGACGAGATGGATGAGATCTTCGCCGTCGATCGGATTTTGTGCGAGCTCCGAAAGCGCGCGCACGAGCGTGATCGCCAGCGCGGACGAGCCACCGAGTCCTGAACCGCGCGGCGCGTCGGTGCGCGTCGTGATGCGAATGCCTGTCAGCTTGAAATGTTCGAGCGCGCGATGCAGCAGCGCGGCTTTCGGATCATTCGACATTTCCTGCAGCGACTCGTAGTGCTGCCGGTATTGCTGATCGGTGAGATGAATCTCGATTCCGCCCGTGCCGGTGTCGCAGACTTCTGATTCCGCGAAGAACGAGATCGCGACGTTGACCGTGCGCGAACCGGGGTGGAAGAGGTACAGCGGCCAGAGGTCGAGAGTACCACCAGCGAGATCGGCGCGGACCGGCGCCCGGACGGTGACCTTGTTCATATGGGTAGCGCGGATTCTGCTAGAAGAGTGCCCGTCGTTGCACCTGCTGCGTGCCGTCCGCGACCGCGCTATTCGGTGCATTGAGATGAGGCATCAGATGCGCGACGCTAGCACGGAATCGCGCCAGAGATGCGCCGCGCAGCGGATCGGGAGTGATGGATTTCAGTTTCAGCGGATCGAGCCAGTTGCCGTTTTCCGACACTCGATAATCGAGATGCGGTCCCGTCGCGAGACCAGTCGAGCCGACGTAGCCGATGATCTCGCCCTGCTGCACTTTCGTGCCCTTCTTCAAGCCCTTCGCGAAGCGCGAGAGATGCAGGTAGCACGTGTCGTATCGCGACGAGTGGCGCACGCGAATGAAGTTGCCTTCGCTCGGCGAGTAGCGCGCTTCGACGACGGTGCCGTCCGCGGTCGACATGACCGGTGTGCCGGTCGGTGCGCCGTAATCGACTCCGTAGTGCGGGCGGAAGTATTTGAGAACGGGATGGAATCGCTTCTTCGTGAATCCCGACGTGACGCGCGAGAACTTCAGAGGTGCTTTGAGGAACTGCTTGCGAAGTGGTGCGCCCGAAGCCGCGTAGTAACCGGAGGCGCCATCGGGATTGTCGTGGCGGAACGCTTCGTACGTTGCGCCGCGATGTGTGAAACGCGCCGCGAGCACCGGGCCGTAGCCGGCGAAGTCACTACCCGAAAATTGCTTCGTCACCACGAGCGAGAACGAATCGCCTTTGCGCAGCTCGAAGAAGTCGATGTCCCACTGAAACACGTCGACGATCTGCTGCACGAGTTGCGGTGATTCGCCGACGTCGCGCACCGCTTCGTACAACGAACTGTCGATCGTGGCCGAGACGACCTGCTGGACCGTGCGAATCTGCGCCTGCTGCGACGTGACTTCGAATCCGCCCGCGTTGCGCAGCGCATTCACTTCGCCCCAGCCCAGGACTTTCATCTGCACCGCATCGACGGCGCCATTCGCGTCGTGATGGAAGCGCACGAGATTGCCGGGGCGGAGTCTGCGAACGTCGATCGTTTTCGAGAGCTGCGTTGCGAGGACGTTCGCGTCGCCGCGCGAAAGGCCGCCGGCGAGGAGGACTTTGTCGAGAGTGTCGTTTTTCTCGACCGAGAGGATTTGCGAGTGTTCGGGAAGATCGGCGCGATACGGCTCGGCGAGCGAGTCGTATCGAAGTTCGGGAGGAGCGATCGCCGACGCTTGCGAGGTGGTGGCGAATTCGGGTTGCACGCGCACGGCGGCAACGAAGAGAGGAATCGCGACCGGCAGAGCCAGGGCCGCATACACTCGCGAGCGTTTGGCCACCCAGCCCAGACGCTCACTCAGGGCGCGAAGTGTCTTCATTCTGTAAGAGTTAGGGAACCTTGGTACTACGCTTCCGGGAGGGATAGTAGCATGCGTTTGGAGTGCGGTGGCGCGAGCCACCGCTTTTCGAAAGCGGCAGCCTGGCGCTGCCGCACTCCAGAGTTAGTTCGACGCCGGCTCCAGCGTCACCTGCGTCATCGCCTTCTCCTCGGGATGATCCGCGCGGCGATACGACGCCGGGACGTTGAACAGATTCGCGTTTGGCGCGATCTCTTTGACCTTCGTCACCCACATCTCGCGCACGATCGTGCGCTGCGTCGGGACCTTCAGTTCCGAGCGGCGTTTCGGAGCATCGAAGCTCGTCTTCGTCGTCACCGTCTGACGCATCACGAAGCCGGGGATCTTTCCGCTCTCCGCGTCGACCACCTGATCGATTTCGGGATTGCCGGTGCGCATCGCATTCGTCCCGAATGCATCGACGCCGACGAACTGCTTCGTCGTCCAGCGATCGATGTCCGTCGTCACGCGCTGTTTGAGTGCGATACCGCGAATCGTGAGCGTGATGTCGTACGACATCGAGAGGCGATAGTGATCGGTGGAGATTCCGGCGACATCGGGACGATCATCGAACTTGCGGACGTCGGATTTGAGATTCGAGATCTTGATGTCGGAGGAGGCGAGCGCCGTTGCGGCGTGCGCGGTGTTGAACTCCGTGTACCACTGCTTCGCGGGATCGACGAAGAAGAGCCGTTGCGAGCTGTCGGTGGACACGACGTACGTGCCGGGTGGATCGCCGTTGCCGCCGAGAAAATCGACGCGGGTGCGGGTGCCATCGAGGATGGCGCGTGCGGTGAGGTCGGTGATGGGGGTGACTGCATCGTCCGTGGTGTTCTTCTGGACGAACTCGTATTCGATGGCGGCGAACGCCGGAACGGCGATCAACGCGAGCGCAACCGTAACCATCAGTCTTTTCATAAATAACCTCGCGGTCGCCTGAGTATACACGGGAAATATCGATGCTTTCGGCACCGTTGCGGCGCCCATGTCCAAGCGCACCTCTTTCGCGGCCGTTCTCTGCGCGGTCGTCTTCGCCGTGAGCTCTGCTCACGCGGCCGGCCCTGTGACGCTCGAAAGCGTCATCAAGAAGGTTCAGGAACAGCAGAAGAACACGACCACGCTGCAGGCCAGTTTCCGCCAGGAGAAAGAGCTCGCGCTGCTTTCGAAACCCGAGGTTTCGACCGGAACGTTTGTCTACTCGAAGCCGAACAACGTCCTCTGGACGTACGACGCGCCGAAGCGCGTGCAGATGGTCATCGCCGGCGGCGTCATGACCACGTACTACCCCGAGCTCGGCAAAGCAGAGCGCATTGATGTGAAGCGCTTCGAAGATCGCATCTTCAAATACATGGGTGCGTCCGGTGCGATCGACGAGCTCGCGCGCTACTTCGACTTCACGTTTACCGACTCGAAGTCGAAGCCAGTCTTCGTGCTCGACCTCACGCCGAAAAATCGCGCCGTGTCGAAGCGCGTGCAGCGCATCAAACTGTGGATCGACAAGACCACGTACCTCACGAGCAAGATCGAGTACGTCGAAGGCGATGGCGACATCACGCGCTACGAGTTCACGAACGTGCGCATCAACGAAGCGGTGCCGCCGAGCAAATTCGCGATCGCGCTGCCGGGCAACGTCAAAGTCGAGCAGATGAAGATTCAGTAAATCAGTTGTCGGTAGTCAGTAGTCGGTAGTCGGGAGACCGCCACCACCCACGTGATTCTTGGCGAAGCGGTTCTCCCGACTACCGACTACTGACTACCGACTACCACTCAAGATGTCCTCCCGCCTTTCCTTCAAACGTCTCCACCAGGATGGTTCCGCGCGTCGCGGTGAGATCACCACGCCGCACGGCACAATTCAGACTCCCGTCTTCATGCCGGTCGGCACGCGCGCGTCGGTCAAGTCCTTGACCACCGATCAGCTCCAGCGGCTCGCGCCCGAGATCATCCTCAACAACACCTATCACCTCATGCTGCGCCCGGGCGTCGACCTGGTCGAGAAGCTTGGCGGCGTGCACAAATTCATGGGTTGGGATCGCGCGGTGCTCACGGACTCCGGCGGGTTTCAGCTCTTTTCGCTCGCATCGATTCGCAAGATTCGCGAAGAAGGCGTCGAGTTCCGCAGCCACATCGACGGATCGCCGTACTTCCTCACTCCGGAAGGTTCCGTAGAGATTCAGACGCGCATGGGTGTCGATATCGCCATGGCGTTCGACGAGTGTCCGGCGTACGGCATCTCGCACGCGGAAGTCGAGAAGTCGATGCAGCTCACGCATCGCTGGGCGAAGCGATCGCTCGCGTCCAGAACGACGTCCGCGCTGTTCGGCATCGTGCAGGGCGGCGTGCATCTCGATTTGAGAAAGCGCAGCGTCGAAGAAATCGCGGCGATGGATTTCGACGGTATCGCCATCGGTGGTGTTTCGGTTGGCGAGCCGAAAGAAGAAATGTTCGACGTCGTGAACCACACCGCGCCGCTGCTGCCTGTCGATCGGCCGCGCTATCTGATGGGCGTTGGAACTCCGGAAGATTTAGTGAACGGCGTTGCCGCGGGCATCGACATGTTTGATTGCGTGATGCCGACGCGCAATGCTCGCAACGGCTCGCTCTTCACGAGCTTCGGAAAGATTCACATCAAAAATGCGAAGTATGCGAGCGATGAAGGTCCGCTCGATCCACACTGCTCGTGTGTGACATGCACCACCGTCTCGCGCGCGTACTTGCGACTTCTTTTCGTCAACGACGAGATCGCCGCGTCTGTCTACAACACGATCCACAACATCTCGTTCTACCTTGACTTGATGAAGGCGATCCGGCAGGCTATCGCGTCCAACTCGTTCAATTCCTTCCGCGAAGGATTCCTGTCGCGGTCTTCGAGTGAAACAACATGAATGGGATAGCTCTGCTCCAAAGTAGCGGCGGCGCCACTGCGGCGATCGTCAATTTTCTGCCGATCGTTGCGATCGGTCTCGTCTTTTACTTTCTCGTCATCGGTCCTGCGAACAAGCAGCGCAAGAAGCAGCAGGAAATGATGGGAGCGCTCAAAAAGGGCGATCGCGTAGTTACGACAGGTGGGATTTACGGGACGATCCAGGGTGTTGAGCCGGACGCCGTCTACCTGAAAATCGCCGAAAACGTGAAGGTGAAGGTAGCTCGCACTGCGATCTCCGGCGTCGTGACCGGGGAGTCCGAGTCGTAGTGCGGTAGTAGTCCGGAGGAAACCTTGAATAGAAACATCCTGTGGAAAGTCGTGTTGATCCTCGCGGTGCTGGTGGTGTTCA
>JBQCJC010000658.1:0-8782 GCA_051953135.1 Thermoanaerobaculia bacterium
CATTCGAAATCCTCGTCTGCCTCTCGCACCGCTTTGAGCGTTGTAGCGAAATTGGTTGTAGCCTCCAGCATCTGAAAAATCCTTTCTAGATCGTGCGCGAAGCTTCCGCCGGCGGTCTTTGGCGGCCGGCGGAACCGTGTGAAGAGTTGTGATCGTGATTGGCGAGGGCACGCGACCGTGCCGCCTACTCGCTGAGTAATCACGAATTTACGCAGCTGTGTTCGCATCTGCGACGCCGGAGCGAAGTCGCGCCTCATGGATGTCCAGGCCGTGATTGACGACGAGTTGGAAGACGGTCTTGTCGTGCCTGCTCGCGAGATCCAAGCCGAGAAGTTGCGCTAACGCCGCATCCTGAGACGCTTCGGCCGTCGCATCGTCATACCCGTCCAGAGTGCGCAATGGTCGAGAAACTCCACTCTCATGATCATGCGCATCGTTAGTGAATCGGCGCGAAGGATTTCGCTGCTGAAATGGAGAAGTTCGTTCACGGCGATCGATCAGTTCCTGATCCTCGCCGTCCCAGCGCGAGGGCGTGGGTGCGACCGAGAAGACGTTGGCGCATTCAGGACAAAGGAGTTCGAAGCATTTGTCCGACGCCGTGAACTGCTCGGAGTAAACCGCGTCGTGGTCATTGTCGAGGCGGTGGTAGTGCACACTTTCCTTGCCGCCTGCGTACGTGACGCGCTGAAGCGCACTGAATTCATGCGAGCATCGGGGGCATGCGAAAAGGAGATCGTCCTCGTAGATTGGTAGCCAATACTCGGTGCGCGCGTGGCCGCGTTGCTCGCACGCGTCCTTGTCCTTTCCATTGCAGATGAAGCAACGAAGGAGATTTTCGCGCTCTGCCACCTGCCATCGCTCGGGAACGGACATCTTCTCGATGGTGGCGCGGCTGGCGTTGCATTTCGGGCACGCTTTCACATAGCGCGAGAGGACGGCGCCGCAGCCGCAGGTCAGGACGTTCGCATCCAACTTCTCTCGGCGAACCTGCGCATTGTTGAAACGCGATGCCACCGTCTTAGACCATGTAGCGTCAGTTTTCTGCGCGAGTTTCCGTTCTGCATACCGTGCGGCGCGTGCGAATTGCTCCTTTGATCTAAAGACGCGTTGATTCTCGGGCATTACTGGACGAGTGAAGAGCTTCGCGAACTGCTCATGATTCTCGTCATTCGCGAACCGCGCCTTCTTTACGAAGTCGAGAAGTTGAATAATGACGCGACCGTGGCAATGGTCGAGATCCTTACATGTGCACGCGATTCGTTTTCCGTCGAGATTGTTCACGCATACGCGGAAGAAGTAGTTTGTCAGGTACTGATTCCAGATCCACTTCTTGTAGAGAGCGAGATCGTTGTCCTTGCCAAAGAACGGGTTTGCGAAGAGTGAACCTCGTCCAATAAACGCGTGGTACGATCCCTCCTTGGAATTGAGAAGAACGGTGGAGGTGTAGCTGTTCATGTCACTCTGCCTTTCTGGCCGTGGAAGGCCGTTCAGTTCTAGAGGAGAGGGTTGTTGCTTCAACCCTCTCCTCATCTGCTAATCCGAGATCTAGCTTCTATTGCGTTCTCGGGCTGACTTCAGTCAGCCCCTCGTCCTCCTAGTCGTTGGTCGTGTTCTCTCGAACTCGGTTGAGAATTAGAAGGACATGTCAAGGACGCGAAGCGCCGGCGCGACGCGCCGGGCACTCCGTAGCGTCGCCCGCGGTGCGAGGATTCAAACACCGAGACAGCGAGACGCGAGACTCCTATCAGTGCGGATTGCTTGGACTGCGGTCAGCGGTACAAGGGTGGAAACACTCTTATGTACTGCGGAGCCACGGTCCTATGAATGGCCCGGAGTGTTTGCAGCCTTGTAGCGCGCTTAGGCAGCTCGCGTCGCGCGCCGCGAAACGGCGCAGTGAGCCACGTCAAACATGTCGAGTGGCGGTTGACAGAGCAAGTCATCACTTCAGCACTAAAGCGAGCGAAGGAGTGATCCTTGACATGTCATTCACAATTGGAAGTACCGAGAGAGAGAAAAAAAGGGGAATTAGAAGAGCCGCCGAGTGAGCGGTAGCGCACTCGGCTCGCGAAGCGAGTCAACGAGCGGCTTTAGCGCGAGTCCGTGAACTGTGACATGGCGGGCGTGATCCCTTCGCGATTGTCGTTAATGCGCAGGAGGAGCGAACTCCATCGTTTTGCACGCTCGTTCAATCGGGATGCATAGTCCGGATCGCGGTCAGCATCGATAGGAATGAGGCCAGACCGCGCATAATGACCGTGGTCCTCGATCGCCGCATCCAGCGCGTCCGAGACATCGCGAAGTTCCTGCTTCGTGAAGGTGCCGCGCTCGACGTCTTCCGCGTCAGGCGTCGTAGTGGCTGGTTCAATTGAGAAATCGCCGTAGTAGATGCCGTCGACGAAAAGGATACCGTCAGAGGTGAATTCGTACTCGGTGTCTACATCATCTCGAAAGACTCGTAAATGAGCCCGATAAGTCATGACAACGGCGTCGCACTCGATGACGCGGTTCTTAGGTTTCCAATCGTCAATGAATGCAGGCGAGTTAGGATCCCATGCATCTAACGTATGACTTCCGTTGTAAAGAACCAATCGTAAAGGGTGTGTCATGTATAACCTCCTCGGCTATTCCGCTGTTTGAGCGTTGCACTGGCAATTAGAGCGAACGATCGGTAAGGTAGGCATGGGATGCCACATCGACACGCTCCACAAAGCGTTCCTCGTCGATGTGAAAATGCAGCAATGAATTTCCAATCAGCGCGTTTCGGAAATATCCGCGAGCGTAGGCCCGCCGCCACGCGCGTGCCTTCGGTCGTGGCCAATGATGTGCGGCGAATCTCACCGCGAGGCGCACGTGATCACCGATAGCCTCCTCCACAGGGAGGTAGTGCTTTCGGGCGCGAATCGCGATGGCGCAACCCGCACAAATTGGACGCCATCCGTAATTGTCACCTGACCATACGTTCGCCGGAATGATACCGATACCGCATCGTTCACAATGGACGCTTTCACTCTCGGCGCGCTCACTCTTAGCACTGTCGTTACGACGCATCTCTAATTCTCCTGTGTTGTGATTTCTTCGGTTGCTGCCGAAGTCGTCGCGCGCAACACCGCGGCTTGTTCAGCGAGTTGCCGCGCTGCAAGGACGTACTCGGCAATGCGCGATCTCCAGAGGAGACGTCGCACGGGGTGACGTTCTCGTCTCACGATCGATCGGGCCGCTCTTGCATGCGCGCGGTACCGCTTCGCTTCTGCCCTAAGCGACGCGATCTCGTCCCTGAGGGCGGCGCTAGACATAGTTGTTCGGCGCCTCATCACTTAAGGCATCGGCGATAGCCTCATCGGTGCTACTGAAGGGACCCGAAGCCTCTCCCTCAGGCAGACAGCCGTCCCGGCAAAACCACCAATAGAATCCATAGTGGTCAGGACCGTGGTCGAGGGGGTAACCGTCAATCTCGGGCGATTGCGTTAAGACGCATGCGGGGCATAAGTCAACGTCAAATGGGTCGATCTCAAAGACTTCGATGTCGGGGAGCGCGGTAGATCTGAATTCTTGTCCAGTGTGGCTATAGATGTACAAGCGTTGTCCTTTCTATCGCTTGCCCGTGTGTGGCTTTGGGCTGGCGTCAGCCAGCCTCCTCGTCCCCCTAGTCGGTTGCGCAGGCCCCCACCCTTAGTTTCGAAAGCGTTGCCACGTCAACCTCATGCTTGATAGCATGATGGAATGAAATCAGCTTGGCGCTTAGCATACGTTTCGGATCACGTGCTCGTCTTGAAGGAAATGTTGGTGTCTCCCAGGCCTTAGGCTAGTAGTTAGGCGCGTGTGCGCAGACACGAGGATCTTGAACGAGGGCGACATGTTGACTCCGCCACTGCCACGTCACGTTGGCGACATGATTACTAATCCCAGGCCTCCACGTGTCGCAAGGTCGCGTCGCCCACTGACATGGCGGGTGTCGCTACAGCGCGCTAATGCGGCGCGTATCGAAACCCCAGCCGGCCTAACCGGGGGTGGTGACGTCGAGATCCCCCTGCGCTCTCTCGCTCCGCTCGGCTCGGGGCTAGAGGCTAGCCGCTAGTGGCTAGGAGCTAGAGGCTAGCGACTAGGCGACGAGCAGCTAGCAACTAGCGGAGGGCGCAGCCCTCCTCCCTCCTCTCAACTAGCGAGCGAAGCGAGACAAGTGCTTGCAGTTCTAGCTCCTAGACCCGTGCCCGTACCCCTCGCGTCACCGGTGTTTCCTAGATCTTGGGATGCACCCGTGCTCTGGTTGAAAAAAAATCCGACACAAACCGACACAAAAACGCGGTGTCGGGTGGCGAATGGGTCCGGCGTGGTAAGTCTTGACATGATGGAACTTATCTGTCGACACGAGAATCGTCGGATCGGTGTCGTGAACGTGTCGGGCGAGTCGGGGGGAAGGGAATCACGCAAGTCGTTGCGGCTCCACGCCGGGAAGAATCATGTGACCGGCGGCGTCCTTCGCGCGTACGCATCTTCGAGCGCCACGAGCACGTCCGCCATATCGAACGCGTACGGCGCAAGTTCCTGCTGCAAGATGGCCGCGTATGAGAGCAGTAACCGGTTGTAGTGCGGCTTCAGATCCGGATCGGTGGCGACGACTTCGTGCAGGAAACGGTACATCACGCGAACGTGACCGAGCGCGGGTTTCAGTTGCTGGAAACTGTCTATCGCCACCGGCGGCCAGTGCTGCTCGCCTCGCTGATTCTCGTCCACGGTTTCACCTCGCTCGTACTCTTGCATCCATGATACTCAGCAACACGGTACGTTGTGCCCGATGAACGAAAAGAACAGGAGTCAGAGATTTCGCGATGAACTCACGAGAAGACATGAAATGCCGGTTTTGTGATGACGGTCTCTACGTCGAGGTTTCGAATGGTGATCGCCATTCGATGCACAACGGCGGATTCGGTGGTTTCCTAGGTGTTGGAGAGTTCGTTTGGCGCGTCTTAGAGTGCACCCAATGCAATAACGTCCAGTTCTTCCGAATGAGAAGAGAGCCGACAAAGTGGGGTGTCACGTCCTGAGACAGCGGGCGATTTTGATGTTGGAGGTGCGGGATGAACCCGTCGAGCAGGAGCGCCTAGTCCTAGCGCGGCTCTTGGCTCTAGTTGCTACGAGCTAGTTTCTAGTTGCCTAGTAAAACAACTAGAAACAACAACTAAAGACCAAGAGCCACGCACGCGCTAACCGCTATTTTACCTGCCGTTACGACATCGGTCTATGCCATGCCATGAGTAACCGGCAGTGGCAGGAACGATTTCTCCGCCTCTTCGACGAGCCGCCGTTCCGCGATGCGAAGGAAATGCTCCTGCACTTCCTCGCCAGCGTGATCCCACGTGACGCCGTGATCCTCGCGGAAGATTTTCCGCCATGCAGTGCGGCTTTCCTCGTGAAGCTGGATCGCCTTCTGTACGACTTCGGGTGCCCACTTAACCAGTTGGAAGTTCCTCCGTGATTTCGGCGCGCTGTCCGTAGCGGCGCCGATCGTTGCCATCGCAGTATCGGTACGCACGAAGGTCCGCTCGCGCGTCAGGCGCGAGAGTCCGCCAGAAACCGGCGAGCTCCCGCTTTACAGTCCATGCCGCCTGGACGCGATTGTCCGGGACCGTCTCGACCGTGTAGACGTACGGTGCGCGCGGCAACTACGCCACTGCCTCGAACGTCTCGGCCTTCAGCGTCCACTCGCCGTAGGTGCGACTCGTCACGCGGATCGTGCCGTCGTAGACATCCATCTCGCGATTGAGTGTCACGGGACGAATCGCGAACGGGGTGGACTCGTTCGTCGAGACCTGCGGAAGCGTTGCGGTGCGGTCGTTCTTGCGGACGAGGTTCACGAAGAAGCGCTTGATGAAGTTCAGGATATCGATTCCTTTCTCAACCGAGTGTGATGAGAGCCGGCGCGTTCTCCCGACTGGAGATCGGCTGACCGAGCGAGTTGACGATGAGCGGGGACGATTCGTGCTGCTTCGCCGCGAGCCGGTCTTTCATTTCCTGATTGGCCGCGCTCTGAACGGTGATGACGAACAGGAGAAAGTCCATGTCGTCGAGAGTTTGTTTGGCTGGAAGTTTCTTGAACTGCTTGGAGCGGTAGACATCGACGCGAGAGACGATCTCTTCGAGCCGTTGCTTTACCAGTTCAACCGTGATCGGACCTTGAGTCAGGCCGCCTCCGGTGCAATTCCCATCGGCGCGAACATGCGGTAGATCTTGTACTCGACACTCTCGAACATGAACGCCTCGCCATAGTCGGGATCGGCGATGAGTCGCATCCCTTCCTTCACCTCCTCGCAGAACGCCCGTTCCGCGTCGTCTGTCGGTTTACCGATGCTGCGGACGATTGCGGCCTTCGTCTGCTCGTCGGTCAGATCGGCGCGGGAACTCGCGACAATGAGAAGACCGCTTTCCATCTCGCGAACGTCATGGCCCTCGATGCGTGCTTCGGCACGCATTTGCGGAAATTCGAGAATGACTCTGCCGGGAAGTGCTCGGGGACCGCTGTACGAATTGGTCTCGATATGAATCTCCTTTCGCTGTGATGGAGACGAGTATGTGCACCGTTAGTGCGATGCCATGACAGAAATGTTTGGCTTTGACGGGTGCAGTAGCGGGGCATATCGTGGTTCTCAGACTGAATGACCATCGCGCGAACCGAAACGGGTTTTCGCGAGCTGGACATGAAGATCGCGATCTGCCTCGGCGCGGGCCTCTCCGGTGAGGAGACGGCGGGCGCGGCCGGGTGCAACCGCTCGACGGTCTACGACCGGAAGAATGCGAACGGCGACTTCATCGAGGCTTGGGCCGCGTTCACGAAACGAATACTCGGCCAGAAAATCACGTCCGCCGCAGAACGCATCAAAGCCAAATACGAAGAGATGTACGAGAAGGCCGTGAGCGTCGTCGACCAAACGATGGACGACACGGACGACAAGCGCCTGCGCTTTCAGGCCGCGACACGCGTGATCGACGAAGTCAAGGGCCGTCCGACGCAGCGTATCGAGACCAGGTCCGAGCAGACGGTGACGCAGCGAGTCGAAGTCGTGCAGTTTCCGTCCGACGAGCTGCGATTCCTGCTCGGCGCAATCCGAAGCTCGCGCGCGATTCTCACCGGCAATCCGCCGATTGACGAGGAGGTGATTACTGTCGAAACCCTCCCCGTTGACGGAGAGTGACGAGCGAGAAGCCAGTGACCACCTAAACGAAGTAGCTCAGACCGGAACGCTCAACGTAAGAGCGTCGGAATTCAATCTTCTCAAGCAACACCTGCTCGCGGACCCATTCGATTTCGCACGGGTCATCTGCGGCTATCGCGATCTGACGGACCGGTATCACCGGCCGCTTGCGTACATCCTCGGCGGCTGTACCGACAAGCTGATTGCGCTTCTCAACAACGAGTACTTCGATAGCTACGTGCTGTCGGCGCTGCGTGTCGAGCTGGAGCTGCGCGGCATCAACTGGAACACGCCGCAAGGCCGCGCCCAACTCGATGAGCTGTTGGCGTTCGTCAATGTGCGGATGTATCGCGGATCGGGCAAAAGCTCGATCGGAACGCATAGCACGCTGCTGTGGTACGGCACGCGAAACCCGAACGAGACGATTGCCTTGATGTCCGTCAATGACGACGGCGCACACGCGTTCTGTCGTCAGGTCCGCGACACGATGTTGGGCGACATGTATCGCCTGTTCTTTCCGGAGCGACTACCGGAAGGCGATCGGACGAAGCTCCTCACAGAAGAGCGGCTATGGTTCGGCGGGCGAACGATCCCGCACCCGCAATGGACGGTCGAAGCGCGAGGCTTTCTCAGTTCCTGGGCACGAACGCACTTCAGCCGGTTCTTCACCGATGACATCGTGACGGAGGCGAACTGCAATCCGTCAGACCTGCGGCGCATTCACCGCAACCTCGGCAACATGCGCGGCCTGTACATGCCGCGCATTCGCGTCGCGCGGCATCATCTCGGAACGGTTTATGACGAGAACGATGACCACTGGTTCCTCAGCCGCATCGCGCATTGCCTGAACATCGTCGTCCCGATTGAGATCTACCCGGAAGGTGTACCAGACTCGATTGAAGTCCGCGGCATTCCTACGAATCCGGAATGGCACGGCGCCGAAGAGATCGCGAAGATTCAGAAGGAGGTCTCGGGCGACGACAAAGAAGGGCCGCTCTCTTATAAGCGGAACTTCTGGCTCGATCCGAAGGCGGGTATCTCGGATCGCATTTTCCCGCCGTCGCTTGTGGCGAAGGCGCGCTATCAAGTCGTTGTCGAGGCGAAGGTCACGAAGATCCGTCGCATCGCCGACGACAACCCAATCACCGTCGCGCCGCGTGACCTGTTCATCGTTCTCGGAATCGACCCGGCGTTCAGCATCAACGGCGACGAGTGGGCGATTACGGCTCTCGGCGTTGATCACGAAACCTTTGCGTATCAGCTCGAAACTGTAAGCGGCCAGGGATGGGATGCTCTCGTGAGTTTCATGCGCGCAATGCTCGGCAAATGGAAGCCGCGTGCGGTCGGATATGAACGTGCGGGCGCGCAGGAACAGAACTTCAAAACGCTACTGGCTTACGACACGTTCTTTCGGCGACACGCTCACCTCTTTCAGTCCGTCACTCACGAGAACAAGGGTAAGGACTGGCGAATCATCGAGCGGGTACGCGAGCCGATGGCGAGCGGACGATTGCTGCTCAATCCAGCCGATAAGAAAACGCCCGCCGAGATGGTCGATTACATACCGGGGCCGAAAGCAAAGGACAACCGGCTCG
>JBQCJC010000659.1:0-2712 GCA_051953135.1 Thermoanaerobaculia bacterium
AGATCGTCGCGAACATCACGACCTTCTCGAGCCGCAGCGCGAGAAAGAGCGGGCGATTGATCTCTTTCCACGTTTTGAACTGCACGTTCGGAAACTTGCTCGCCAGCGCCGCCTGCACTTCTTCCGCGCGCGCGACCGGACCAAACATCTCGATGCCGGTTGGCAGGCCAGTCGTGCCGAAGAGCGCGGCCGCGTTGTCGTGCGAGAGCCACGCATCGACGGTCGCGTCTTCCTGCGTCGGCAAGATGATGCGCGTAATGCGATAGCGGCGCATGACCGGTACGGGACCGAATGGCGTGAGCCGCGTGCGCGGTGCGACGACGGTGATGGTGTCGCCGGTGTCGAGCGAGAGGCTCGCCGCAAATCCACGCGTGAGATAGACCTCGGGTTCTTCGCCGTCCCACACGCGCGGCGCGCTCGCGCCACGCAGATCGGCTTGCGGCTCATGTCCCGGCGTGAGCGAACGCACGCGCATCGGACGTCCCGTGCCCTGCTCTTCGTTCGCGCCGTAGCCGATGCCGGTGATGTACGGACGCACATCGTTCACGCCGTTCGCTCGTGCGGCGGCGACGATCGCGTTTGATTGTTCGATGGTGTTGCGGCCCGCGGGCTCGACGAGGAGCATCGGACTCGATTCGATCAGTCGTCCTTTGATCTGTCCCTGCAGTCCCGAAAGCAACGCGATCGAAACGAGCAACGTCGCGACGCCGACCGTGAGCACGGCCACGCTGATGAACGAAAGGAACGCCGTGTGCGCCTGCTTGCGTGCGGCGGAGAAGTAACGGCGAGCGATTTTGAATTCGATCGACATGAACGACTACAACTTCTTCAATGCCTCCACTGCCGCTTCGATCGTTTCTATCTGCAACGAGAATGACATTCTCAAATGTCCTTCTCCCTCGGGACCAAAAACCACGCCAGGCACGCTTGCGATGGACGTGCGTTCGAGCAGCGTCTCCATCGCTTTCCATGAATCGTCGCCGAGGTGCTTGCGGACGTCGGGGAAGGTGTAGAACGCTCCGGGAGGCGTGAGGCAATCGAAGCCTGCATCGCGAAAACCGGCGACGAGCAGGTCGCGGCGCTGGCGATATTGCTCGCGCAGCGAATCGAAGAATTGCGGATCGTGCGTGATCGCGGCGAGTGCGGCGTGCTGCGTCGGTGTGGAGACGCCGTTCACGCTGTTGAGCACGAGCTTGCGGATGAAGCCCATGAACGCCTCGGGCGCGACGACGTAGCCGATGCGCCATCCCGTCATCGAGAACGATTTCGAGAACGTATAGATCGTGAGCGTGCGCTCGGCCATGCCCGGAAGCGATGCGAACGAAACGTGCTCGCCGTCGTACACGAGATCTTCGTACGCTTCATCGGCAATGACGGTGAGGTCATGCGCCTTCGCGAAGTCAGCGACCGCGGTGAGCTGCTCGCGCGTGAGCATGTCGCCGGTCGGATTCGCGGGTGTGTTGATGTAGATGACGCGCAACCGGTCGGTTGCACGTGATTCGAGAAGCTCGCGGAGATCGCCGCGTTTGCGGACGTCATCCCACGGCACGCGCACGGCGATGCCGCCGGAGAACGAGACCTGGTCCTTGATCGGAGTCCAGTACGGCGCGAGGAACATCACTTCGTCACCGGGATTCACGCTCGATTGGAACGCGCAGAAGAGTCCATGCGCGCCACCGGACGTGACGATGATGTCGTTCGTCGTAACGTTGATCTTGTTTTTGCGCGCGAGTTTTTCTCTCAGCGCTTCGAGGAGCGTGGGAATGCCGGAGGACGGCGCGTAGCGCGTGTGATTCGCATCGACCGCGGCTTTCATCGCGTCTTTGACGAAGTCCGGCGTGTTCATGAACGGCTCGCCGCCTTCGAGTTGCAGCACGCGATGGCCGCTCTCGCGCATGGCGAGCACTCGATTGCGAATCTTGACGATATCGGAGAATCCGAGAAGGGCAGAACGTTCAGCGACTTTCAAGCGCCGCGGATTGTAATGGTTGTCGGTAGTCGGTTGTCTGTAGTCGGGAGAACCGCTCCGCCGAGGATGATCGGGGTTCGTCTTCCCAACAACCGACAACGAACAACCGACAACCAACTCACACCGGAGGATTGCTCGGCGGAGTCTCGGGCTGCGGTTCCGGTTGCGGCTGCGGTTCGAGCGCCTGATTGCGCGGACGGCGGCGGCGATTCGGCTGCGCGTTGTTGTTGGTCTGCGGCGCGGCCTGCGTCTGCGTTCCCGCATCCGTCGGAGGTGCGGACGGAGTGACGATCGTGCGCGGTGCCGGCTGCGGCGACGGCGCATCGTTCGTGCGCGGCGCGGACGAAGTGGACGACGGAATGATCGTCACGCCTGCGACCGCGGGTGCGTCCTGAAACTGCATCGACTCTTTCGTGTGCTCCCCTTTGTACATGCGGATCAGCGCGATGTCGGTGAGTCTGCTGTCGAGGATGCGCGGATTCACCGAAACATCGAGCAGCTTCGGATTGATCGAGTACGCCTTCGCGTAGAGATCGAGCGCGCGATCCGTGTGCATGCGCTTCTCTTCGATGAGGCCGAGCTGTAAGAGCGCGGCCGAGTGACCGGGCTTGACGTTCACGGTGTGCACGAGGGCGCGTCGTGCGCCGAGCTCGTCGCCATTCGCAGCGCGGACCAGGCCGAGGTTGTACCAGGCGGGGTAATAGCGCTTGTCGGCGTTGACGGCACGCTCGAACTCGCGCGCG
>JBQCJC010000660.1:0-2012 GCA_051953135.1 Thermoanaerobaculia bacterium
AATCTCGATCCAGTCTTCGACGTCTTTCGGCAGATTCGCGTTGATCGGCTTCGCGTCCGGCGGAAAGAAGTACGAGGAGTCCGAGCTCATCTCGTGAAAGTCGACGATGACCTGCGGATTCCATTGTTTGTACGCCGCGACGCGCGCCTGCGTTTCGCGTTGCGACTGGAACGCCCAGTCACGATTCATGTCGATGAGGTAATGGTTGTAGAGACCACCGGGCCACGGTTCCGCGTGCTCCGCGGACGCGGGATTCGCATTCGGCTTTACGCCGCGCGTGCGATGGAACCAGGTGATGTAGCGCTCGCGGCCATCGGGATTCTCGAGCGGATCGATGATGACGACGAGGTTGTCGAGCATGCGCGTGAACTCGGGCTCACGCAGGAGCGTCGACGCAACGGACATCGATGCTTCGGCGCTCGAGGATTCGTTGCCATGCACTCCGAATGCGAGCCACACGATCGCGGACTGATTCGCGACGATCGAGGAAGGATCGCCTTCGCCGCGCACGAGCGCCGCGGCGTTGCGTTTGATCTCGTCGAGACGCGCGCGATTGCGCTCGGACGTGATCGTGGCGATGACGAGCGGACGGCCTTCGTAGGTCTCGCCGATCTGCTGCATCGTGACGAGATTCGATCGCTTCGTGAGCTCTTCGAAGTAATCGAGAATGCGATGGTGCGGCGTGAATCGCTCGCCCATCTTGTAGCCGAGAAACTCTTCGGGTGTAGGGACTTGTGCGAAGGCGACGGACGAGCAGAGAACGAGCGCGAGGATCGCGGCAGCACGTCGAATCATAAGTGCGCGCGATTGTATGTGGAGCGGCAGCGAACCCGAGCGCACGTTGGCCGCGGTGAACGCGAAGTTACAGCCCTGTGTCATCGGCGGCGGGAATTGGCCGTGCGCGTCACTCCCATAAAACGAGGGGAACGACATGCGCGTCTTCATGGCTTTGTTGCTGTTCGCGAGTACGGCCGCGGTTCATGCGCAAAGCTGCGCGGTTGCGATCGGGGCCGTTCGCAACTGCGAGACGTTCACGCGAATCGATGTGGACGCCAATCTGCTCATAGGCGCGGAGCTGGAGCTTCCGCGCATCTCAATCCACGACGTCAGCACTCCCAACAATCCTCAACTCCTCGGCGCACTGCTCGTCGCCGATCAGGCCGACGATGTTGCAATCAGCGGTGCGATCGCGCTCGCCGCGGTGCAGGGCGACATCGAGGTGATCAGCCTCGCCGATCCACGCAATCCGATGGTCGTGGGGCGCGTCAACACGAACGGCTACTATCATCGCGTCACGATCGACGGCACACTCGCCGCGGCGCTCGACGAAGAGTTGCAGCGCTACGACATCATCGATCTCACGAACCCTGCCGCACCGACGGTCACCGCATTCATTTCGAATCCGAGCAACAACGCGCAGGATCTCGCGTTGAGCGGCACGTTGCTCATCGGCGCTGTCGTCGCGTTCGAGGAGTTCGACGTCTCGAATCGCAATGCGCCGGTGCGTCTGCCTGGCGCGATCACGACGCAACAGACCGATTACGAGAACGTTGCGGCGACGCGGCAGGTGGTCATGGCCGAAGCGGTGCCGATCACGAATCCGGGGAATCCCACGAGTGTCGCGTTCTACCGGCCAATCCCGCCAACGTTCGGCAGTCCCATCGGTGCGTTCGCTTCCGGTGAAGTCGAAGACGTGGCGGTCGATGGTTGTCGCGCGTACTACCTGACAGCGACGGAGCTTCGAACGCTCGATATTTCGAATTGCACCGCGCAGTGCGCAACGTGCATCCCCAGCGACACGAACGTATGCCTCGGCAACGGCCGCTTCTCCGTCTCAGCGACGTGGCGAACGAGCAACGCGCAAGGCGTCGCGCATCGTGTGAGCGTGAGTGACGACACGGCCGGGTTCTGGTTCTTCAACGCGTCGAACACCGAGATGCTTTTCAAGATCCTCGATGGTTGCGGCGTCAACAACCAGCGCTGGTTCTTCGCTGGCGGCCTGACGAACGTCG
>JBQCJC010000661.1:0-3794 GCA_051953135.1 Thermoanaerobaculia bacterium
GGGTATTCGCTGATCCGGACATCTGAACCGACGAAAGACGATCGCCGATGTCATACGTGTAACCCGTGATGATCGAGCTATTGCCCTCATTTACCGTCTTGAGACGGCCGAGGTAGTCGTAGATGAATCGTGTGGTTTGAGGCGTCTCCTGGTTCACGCCAGTGGCTACGCTGGTCGTTTTCCATTGCTGGCTGGCGAAATACTCAGTGTTGATTTCCTTGCCATCCGGCGCCTTCGTGACGGTGTTGCGGCCTAACTCGTCGTAAGTGAACTCGGTATAGGGTGGTTGTGTAGCCGGCGCATCGAACGCTGCGGATGTCGACGCGTAGGGCACAGACTCTCGCGCTATGCGGCCCATGAAATCGTAGGTCCGGTTCACGGTCGACCACACATTGTTCGGCATGGCGGTCTTTTTTTGAACGAGTCTGCCCATACCGTCGAAGTAGAAATGCTGCTCCGTCGTCGCATCGGCGGATTTCGACGTCCCATGCGGACGCTGGCGTACCACCACCGAAGGGATTCCATTCGATGTGGTCGGAAGGTTGTACTCGTATTCCGTCCACGCTCCATCCTGAGGGTGGACTTCCTTGATGCGACCAAGCCCGTCGTAGCTATACGTAGTCAGAACGCCGGAGGTATCGCGACTGGCGCTGATCGCCGACGTCGAGGGATATACCTCGATGTCATACGCTTTAAATGTCGTGCCGTCGTACTGGGAGCTGGTCAATACTCCTGACGAATAATTGTGCGTAATGCGATACTGGGGTGCAAAGTCAGGCGAACTGCAGGTGACGAATCCCGCGGGTAGTGGGACGCTATCGCCGCCATAATAGGATTCGGCGGCGACTTCGCCGTTGCCGTTCGGTTCGAATACTGCTAGGAGATCGCGAGTCGGGGAAATTGAGCTGCCGGCAACGATGCGCTTTTGCTCGAGGAAGCCGTTGCTCGTGTTGAAACAGACTTTGGTACTCGCCGACGACAATACGGTGCCGGAGGCACTGACTTCCTCTGTCGTTTGATCTGTGAATAGATTGAGCAGCCATGGTGAACCGGACAGCGGCAACGTGTGCGTTCCCGGGAATGTGCCGGCGTCCGGATTGTAATTTGTAGTTACCCGTCGCTTTGTCGTTGTCCCGAATCCGGACGTCTCGCTTACACGATAGTGCCCGAGCCCGTCGAAATCATCGTTCGAAACGCTGCTAGTCGATGTCACCTGCTGATTCGTGATCGGATCGATGTCGTCGAAGTAGACGGTCTGTGTCTTCTTGAGGCGAGGGTTATGATCGAGCGTACTGATGTCCAGATGGTTGATGTATGCGTCCACTTCGTATTGGACATACGTCGCACGAACGGGACTCGCGGAGCATTGCGCATTGAGTGCATCCGTACAAAGGTAGGTCTCTGTCGACAAGAAGAGACCGTCCCTCATTTTCGAAGCGTTGCGCGTAAACGGCAGCCCATATTCGGTCCGTTTGAAACCATCAGGCGAATCAACCATTAGCCTGTTGTAGCCAGGCCAGACCGAGTAGTACTGGACCGTCTTCGAACGGTTGTCACCCGGGATCACGAAATTCGATAGTTCCGCTCCCGGAGCGAAGGCGGTGAAGTATCCGTCACCCTCCTGCTCCGTCGTGCATCGATAGAAACCGCCGTCCACACCACCAGCTGCGCCGTTTGTGCCGTAACTCGTCCGGCCAACGACAGTGCCGTTCGCAAGGCGCTCCTCTCGTTTCAGGATGCCGGGATTGCGCGTTGCCTCCCATTCCCCAGCCGTCGGACAGTCATAGCTCATCGGGATCTGGTACCACGCGTAGTCGTATTCGTACGAACCTTTCGTCGGAAGAGTGATCGACTTGAAATTCCCGGTAGCCAGCCCGCCATGCTCGATTGTTCCGAAATATTGAAAACCGTAAGACGAACCGTCGGGCAGGGTGATCGACGTCAACGCGGGAACTATCGCCGTCGGAGACAGAGTGCCGGGGAACAAAATTTTGTCGAAGTTCTCGCGACCGAACTCCGTCGGTTCATGGTGTAACACGTAATGCCCGGTGCCATCCGGAGTATCGACGTAGACGTCGGTTACGGTCGGGCGCTCCACGTTGTCAGTGAATAAATTTGCGAAGCAGACATAGGACGTCCGACCTTTGGTGTCGGTGATCTTCTGCGAGATGGCCGGGTAAGTACACGGCCATGGTGACTCGCCGTCATTCGGGCCATACTGAATGTCGACTCGATTGACGTAATTGCCAGAGGCGTCCTTCACCTGGTCGTGCATTTGCCTGAGTTGTGAATAGGAGGTGAACTCATAGGTCACACCGTCCGGTGTATCGACGGCCGTATTGTGTTCCACTCCCGTAGCGCGCCACCGAAGGTAGGTGCCATTGCGCGTGTAGTTCGCGCCGTCGTCCTCATCGCCGTCGTGCAGCGACATATACAAGCCGTGTTGCGCGCCATCCGGTGTTTCCAGCATGACCCGATCGGTGTTGGCTTCAAGATCGCCCGGAAAGATGAACCGTGCGAACTGCACTCGCCAGCCGAAGCCGGCGTTCGCCGTGCCATCGGGAATGGCCTGCAATTGCGTCAAGACCGTTGTACAGCCCTCGTTCTGACCTGGATCGCACGGCACCGGAATGGTGATGCGCCGTTTAACGTAATCCCAGGTTTTCCCGTTGTGAATCGCCTTGAACGAGTACGACAGTGCCGGTGAGACTCGGTACGTTTCTCCAAGAGGGATGGTCGCAATGACATTCCCATTGAACGTATTGATGCTGTCGATCGGACCCGCGGCATACACCTTATCGGGATCGAACCCGCGTTCAGCGGCCGGAGGCTGCTGTGCGACAAGCAGGGGCGTGATTAGGATTGTGAAGAACAGAGCGAGTGAAAGCTTTTTCGTCATCGTCGTCTCTGCTCCTATTGCGGCACGCGCGACGTCAGTACTTCGAGCGAGAACGGATCGATGGCTACCATGAGGTAGCCTGAGCCAAACGTTGCCGACGCGTTGTCGTTCTTTTTGTCGGCCCGGCGCATACTGGCCGGGGAGACCGTCACGACGTTGTCATTTAGCCCATCCTCGTCACGCTTGCTCCCCTGATCCGCCTGCCAGCGCCATACGCCCTGGCCCGGATGCACGAGGAGATACTCGAGAGCTCTATGCTCGATTGCGAGTGCATCGATCGACGTGCCCGATTTACGCTTCCAGGCACCGGGAGGAATCGTCCTCATGCGCAGCGTGTAGCCGGCTGGTACGCCAACACCAAGGTCGCCGTTTCTCTGATCCACAGCAACCCACACAGAGCGTAGCGGAACGCCCTTCGTATAAGCGAACGTGACGACGCCGTCGCGATCCTCATCCGTGGCGATGAGGTCGACCGCCATTAATGTCGTGTAAAACTCGCGGCCTACTTGTAACCCTCCGAATAGGTACACGTCCGTTCCGGGCGAGACACCGCTAACGACGATCTCCTTCGCATTGACTTGAACGGCAATCTGATTTTTACCGGCGGCCTGAGACGCGCTTTCCTGCGCGTAAGCGTTCGCCGAAATCACGAAGAGAAGTGCGATCGCGCTGAATGCAGCGTATGCGCGGCTGTAGAACATCGTATTCACCTTGGTATCTCCCTGGGCACGCTCGTGCCGAGCTTCCCGTAATCCAACAGCAAATGACCTTACCTTGCAGAGAAATGCGCGGTCAGGGACGGCATTTCTCTGCTGCTCTTAGCGAGGTTTCGAACACACGGCGGGCGCGGAGCCATCTCCGTTAACGATCAGCCGATCAGTGGCTGACGTAGACG
>JBQCJC010000662.1:0-4475 GCA_051953135.1 Thermoanaerobaculia bacterium
CCGGGCATCCACCCCATCGTCCCGATCATCATCGGCGACACCGCGAAAGCAATCTCCATGTCACAGGAGCTGCTGAAGCGCGGCGTCTACGTCTCCGGCTTTGGCTACCCGGTCGTGCCGCAAGGACAGGCGCGACTCCGCTGCCAGATCAGCGCCGCGCACACGCGCGAGCATCTGGATCGCGCAATCAACGCGATCGTGGACGTGGCGCAGGGGTAACCGCGCGTACGGTGGCGAACTAGGACACCGGTAATCGATCGATCCAGTAGCCGGCCTTCGGCTGTGGTGAGCGAGAGCCAGGATGACGATCTCGTGATCGCTGGCGATGTACTTCAGCGTGTACGGGAATCCGAGGATCACTTTTCCGAGTACGCCCAGATCAATGACTGCCGCGATTTGCGGATAGTCTTCGATCACTCGGATCGCTTCCATCACTTCGAACAGAACCCGCTCGCCAAGTCCGGGCGAGCGATTTTCGTAGAAGACGACAGCTTCGGTGAGCTCTGCACCAGCAGCCTCGTGAAACCGTGACTTCATTTGCGAAGACGCGCTTGCAGTTGTGCGAATACTTCTTCAGCAGGGATCGAGCGCGCCGCTCCATTCTTCAACTGCTGATAACGTCGCGCTGCTTCTTCAACCCACAGGCGCTCGTTTTCAGCAGGTGAGAGATCGTCGAGACTTTCAAGCAGGCGTTTCGCAAGCTCGGCGCGCGCGTTGATATTCAGTTGCAGCGCTGCGGACGCGATCTCTTCGTAGGTGTGCGGCATGACGCAATTCTAAACGCAGAAAAAAGGCCCGCTGCTTTCGCAGCGGGCCTTTCGCGTTTCGCCTTAGAGAAACTTACAACCGCGTCTTCAGCGCCAGCACCACGATCGCGAGTGCGAGTGCGATCAGTGCCCACTCGCTCAGGGTCGGAACCGGGGTGAACTCGGCGGTGATGACGACGGGGATGGCGGGGGAGGTGGAGGAGTCGCCGCCGCCTTCCGTTGAGCTTACTGAAGCCGTGTTGGAGATCGTGCCGTTCGAGGCGGTCACGTTTGCGACGAGTGTGATCGTTGCGTTGGCGCCGCTCGTGATCGTGCCGAGGTTGCAGCTCACGGGGTCGCTGGCGTTGCAGGTGCCTTGCGACGGCGTGGCGCTCACGAACGTCAGGCCCGCGGGCAGATCATCCGTCACGATCACGTTCGTCGCGGGCGACGGACCCGCGTTCGAGACGAGGATCGTGTACGTGATGTTCGTGCCGGTCACGGCGCGCGATGCGGTCGTGCTCTTCACAATCGACACATCCGCGCTCGCCGGAGCCGCGGTCACGCCGCTCGCGCTCACCGACGAGTTGCCGCTATTGCCATCCGTTGCCGCGCTGCTGACCGATGCGCCGTTGATGATCGAGCCGCTTGCGCCCGACGCAACTTCCACCACCAGCGTGAACGTCCGCGACGCGCCATTTGCGAGCGAGGCCGCGTTGCATGTGATCGTGCCCGTTGCACCAACGGCGGGCGTCGTGCACGTGAACGGCGAAGGCTGCGTGATCGAGCGGAACAGCAGCGACGCGGGCAGCGTGTCCGTCATGACCACGCTCGTCGCCGCATCCGGCCCATTGTTCGTTACGACGATGGTGTACGAGAACGTGCTGCCGATCGGTGCGGTCGACGCGGTCGTCGTCTTCGTGATGCTGAGATCCGCGGACGTCGGCGTCGTCACGTTCGTCGCGGTGACGGCGGTGTTGTTCGCGACGTTTGGATCGTACGTGCTGCTGCTGATCGATGCCGTGTTGCTGATCGAGCCCGTACCCGTGACATTCACGACCAGCGTGAACACCGCGACTCCGGCATTTGCGAACGATGCGTTCGTGCATGTGATCGAGCCGGTTGCGCCGACTGCTGGCGTCGTACAGGACCATCCACCCGGTGCGGTGAACGACTGGAACGTCGTGCCTGCGCCGGTCGCCGTCGTGAAGCTCGCGTTCGTCGCGGCATCGGGTCCGTTGTTCGTCACCGTCTGCGTGTACGTGATCGTGCCGCCCTGCGCCACAGGATCCGGCGAGTCAGTGTTCGTCACCGCGAGATTCGCATCCGGCGTCGTGTAGTTCGTATTGACCGTGATCGAGTTGTTCGTCTGCGCCGGATCATTCGTCGCCGCGGAGATCGTGAACATCTGCTGAATGAGTCCATCGGGGCCGGAGTTCACGGTTGGATTCACCTGCGCCACGAGCGTGAACGCCACGCTTGCGCCGTTCGCGAGCGATGCGATCGTGCAGGAGAGCGGTCCATTCGCGCCGACCGCCGGCGTGCTGCACGAGAAGCCCGGGATGGTGATCGACTGGAAGAGCAGGTTGGCCGCGAGATTCGCGGTGAACGTGACGCTCGTGGCCGTGTCCGGACCCGCGCTCGTGATCGTGCCGCTGTACGTGATGTTGCTTCCGCCCGCGACCGGATCCGGTGAATCCGTTGCGGTGACGCCGAGGTCGGCGTTGGCGACGTCGTAGGCAGTGGTTTCGGTCTCGCTGTTGTTGCCGTTCACCGGATCCGTGACCGGGCTGCTCGCCTGGAAGCCGAACTGAATCGTCGTGTCGAAGGGACCGATCAGCGCGTCGTCGGCTTGCATTACGAATGTGAAGACCGCGCTCGCGCCATTGGCGAACGACGTGGGCAGTGAGCAGTTGTAGCCGGGCGTTTGCGCGCCCGCTGCCGGAAGAGAGCAGTTCCATCCCGCCGGAACGGTGGCAGAGACGAAGCGGAGATTGTTGCTGCCGAAGGAGCTCAGGTTGACGCTCGGCGCCGCGTCCGGACCATTGTTCGACACCGTCACCGTGTACGTGATGTTGCCGTCCGGTGCGACCGGATCGGGCGAGTCCGAAACCGTGATCGCGATGTCGGCATCCGGCGTGACGTATGCGGTGCTTTCGGTCTCGGAGTTGTTGCCGTTCACCGGATCCGAAACGTTGCTGTTCGCGAGGAAGCCGAATTGAAGCGTCGTGTCGAAGGGACCGATCAACGCGTCGTCGGCTTGCATCACGAACGTCAGCACGGAGCTCGCGCCATTGGCGAGACCCGTCGGCAGCGTGCATGAGTAGCCGGGCGTTTGCGCGCCCGCTGCCGGAAGAGAGCAGTTCCATCCCGCCGGAACGGTGGCGGAGACGAAGCGAAGGTTGTTGGAGCCGAAGGAGCTCAGGTTGACGGTGGGCGCCGCATCAGGACCGTTGTTCGCGACCGTCACGGTGTACGTGATGTTGCCGTCGGGAAACACGGGATCCGGCGAGTCGACGACCGCGATGCTGATGTCCGCATCGGGTGTCACGTAGCTCGTCGTCAGCGTGGTGCTGTTGTCCGAGTTGTCGGTCTCGTTGCTCGCACCCGCGCCGATGTTGAAGTTCGTCTGGAAGGTCGTGTCGTTGATGCCGAACTGTTCATCGTTCGCGTTGAACGCGATCGTGAACGTGCCATTGCCGACCGGGAACGACGCGCGGCTGCAACTGAACGTGGCGTTGTACGCGCCAACGGACGGAAGCGTGCAACTCCATCCTGCAGGTGCGGTCGCGGATTGGAACGTGAGATTCGAGTTCGGCACGACGTTGAAGTTCACGTTCGATGCGGTGTCGGGTCCGTCGTTCGAAACGTTGACCGTGTAGGTGACCGTGCCGTCGGTGCTCACGGGATCCGGGCTGTCGGATGCAGAGACCGTGAGATCGACCTGCGGTGAATCGACGAGCGTGTTCGCCGTCTTCGAATTGTTGCCGTTGTTCGGATCGGGGGTCGTGCCCGAGGGATAGAACGTCGCGCTGATCGTCTGATCGGGGAACGACGCGAGTGATGCGCCGACCGTGACGTTGATGGTCACGACCTCCGTTCCCACCGTGAACGTTGGCGTATTGCACGTGCCGTTGCTGCCGGCCCAGAAACACGTCCAGCCCGGAGGCGTGACATCGGTCGTGTGCGTAACGGAAAGTGGGAGGTTGATGTTGATGCCGCCATTCGTCGCAGAATTAGGCCCGTTGTTACGTACCGTCACGGTGTACGAAAGCGTTGCACCGGGTGCAACGGGATCGGGCGAGTCAACAACCGAGACGACTTCCTGATCCGCCGATTGGGCGAATGCGGTCAGCGGCAAGAGAAAAAGGGACACGAAAACTGCTCGCAACAGTTTGCTCATGTTGATTCCGGAAAGCTCCTCTACCCGGGATCGCGCAAGGCGAATGGAAAGTCCCTCACGTACAATTCGAAAAGTTCCCCGATATGTCCGAGGTGACCCGGCTTCTTCGCGACTGGAGCGCCGGCCGTAAGGAAGCCCGAGACGAGCTCCTCGGCCTGGTCTACGAGCCTTTGCGCTCGATCGCGGAGCGTCATCTCTACAAAGAGCGCGAAGGCCACACGCTCCAGCCGACCGCTCTCGTGCATGAGCTCTACATTCGCTTCGTCGATCAGCGCAGCGTCGACTGGCACGATCGCGCGCACTTCTTCGCCGTGGCCGCGCAGGTC
>JBQCJC010000663.1:0-5996 GCA_051953135.1 Thermoanaerobaculia bacterium
GCCGCCCCCCCCCCCGCCGCTCCACTGACACGCGTGCCGAAGCCGTGTCATCCCGTGCGCCGGTAATTGAACATTCGGCGGGCTGAGAGCCCGCCGCTCCACGAACTCATAACCTTGTACGAGTTTTTTCGTCTTACCATCCGACATCGCCATGCGCATCCGCACTCAACTGATCCTCGCCGCCTTTCTGCTCGCGGTCGTACCGTTGGCGGCGATCGTCGGCTATTCGTACACGTCGTCGCGCAAGGCGCTCGAGTCGGCGTATCGCTCGGAAGCGGATCGCCTCACGAAGCAGATGGATCGCCGCCTCGCGAACATTCGCGCGGATCTCGATTCGCGACTCACGGTCGTCTCCGAGATGCCGATCTCGTCCGACAACAATCAGACGGACGTCGGCAGCATCGTGACGGTGATGGGCGATGCGGCATCGCTCGTCGATGCGCTCGAGTTCCAACCGGTGCGCGTGCCGCATCCGCCGCAGGCGAATCACACACAGAAAATCGAAGTCGCGGAAGCACCGGCGGCACCTGAGCCGAAAACCCCCGTCGAACCCGCGGAGCGCGCGAAAGCGGCGGAACCGGTTGTGCCGGACACGCCGCAGATCGCATCCGCCGTGGGTGTGACGGTGGTTCCGCCGCCGCCACCGCCGCCGAGTGAGCCGATCGTGATCGAGTTGCCGGCGATTCATGTGCCGCGTTACGTGATGTCCGAGGAGCAGCGCGAGTTGATCTCGGAAGTGTCGTCGCTCGGTCAGCAGCTCGGCAAACTCGATCTCTCGAAAGAAGAACGCGAAGACCTGCAGAACGAAATGCAGAAGGCGCAGGAAGAACTGCGCCGTGTCGTCATCGACGATCGCAAACGATTTCAGGAAACGTTGCAGGAGACGCAACGCATCGCGCGCGAGCAGCGTGACGCGATTCGCGCCGCGCGCGATGCGAATCGCAATCGCGGCGTGATCATCGCACCGGTGCCGCAGATCGCGAGCGTCGCACAACCAGCGCCGGTCGCAAAGGTCGATCCAACGCCGGCCGTCGCAACGAAGGTCGAAGAAAAACCGAAGAAGCAGACCGCGGCAGTTCGTCCGCGCACCGAAACCGATCAGGCCAAAGCCGCGGTCACCGAAAAACAAACGTCGTTGTTGCTCGGACGCAAATTCGAGACGCCGGTGCGCAGCGAAGGCGAAGTCGTCGGCTCGCTGCGCGCGCACATCAGTCCCGAGCAGGTCATTCGCCGCGTTCTCGGCAATGCGAGCGAGGAAGCAGGCGAGGTCGCATTCGCCATCGCTCGCGAAGGCACGATCTACACTCGCAATCCCGACGAACGCCGTCAACTCGAAGCCCTCGGCGTTCCCGAGCGCGTGAAGAAAGGCGTGTCGCTCAAAGGCGTCGAAGGCTGGATCGTCTCGTTGTCGACCGATCCGCAAAGCGGATTGAAGATCGGCGTCGCGCGTCCTGTCGGCGAGAACCTGCAGGAACTGCGTCGCGCGGCCGCGCGCAATTTCGGATTGGGTATGGCCATGATCGCGTTCGCGCTCATCGGCATGGTGCCGCTCTCGAATCACCTCACGCGCGACGTGAAGCTCGTCACCGATGGCGCGGAGCGCATCGCGCACGGCGATCTCATGACGCGCCTGCCGGTGAAGACGAAGAACGAGCTCGGTCAGCTTGCGAAAGCATTCAATCGCATGGCGGAGGACTTGAGCCTGAATCAGCAGCGACTGCTGGAGCAGGAACGCGCGCAGAAAGAACAGGAACTGCAGCAGCGATTGCTCGCGGTCGAGTACGAGCGCAAATCGATCGAGCTCGAAGACGCGCGTCGCTTCCAGCTCTCGATGCTGCCGAAGCACGTCCCGCAAACACCCGCGTACGACGTTGCGGTCTTCACCGCGACCGCGACGGAAGTCGGCGGCGACTACTACGACTTCCACCTCAGCGGCGACAAGCTCACCGTCACGATCGGCGATGCGACCGGCCACGGCGCGAAAGCCGGCACGATGGTCACGGTCATCAAGACGCTCTTCGCGGCGTACGACGAATCGATCGAGCCCTCCAAATTTCTCAGCGATGCGGCGGAGAAGATCAAGCGCATGGAGCTCGGACGCATGGCGATGGCGTTGTCGGTCGCGCGATTCGAGAACGCGATGCTCACCGTTGCGGCCGCAGGCATGCCGCCGGTGCTCGTGCATCGCGCGGCGACGGGGGAGGTCGATGAAGTCGGTCTCGCCGCGACGCCGCTCGGCACCCTCGGCGTCGACTATCAGCAAACACAAGTGCCGCTCGCCACGGGCGACACGGTTCTCTTCCTCTCCGATGGATTTCCGGAGCTGCTCGACGAAGCCGGCCAGCAACTCGGCTACGCCGCCGCGCACGATGCGTTCGCGAGTGCCGCTCGCGAAACGACCGCCGACGCCGTGATCGCGGCGCTGTCTCGCGAGGTGCAGGGCTGGCGTGGGGACACCGCGCCGAACGACGATGTGATATTCGTCGTTGTTCGTATCGCGTAGAGCAAGTAAACTCCGAGTCGATCCAATCCATATCCACGTCCGGAAGGAAGAATGGCTATGCTTCAATCAGCAGGTGCGGCACCTGCGTCGAAACTGGTCCGCGTGGGAGTTTTGAGCCCGATCGTGAAGCTCGATCCGCGCGAGGCAATCGACTCCGTCAGTGGTCTGGTGTTGAGCCAGGTGTTCGAGTCGCCGTACGCGTTAGCGGCGGGCGATTCGCATGTGCAACCGCTGCTCTTCGAGCCACTGCGGCAGGAATCGAAACTCGAATACTCCGCGGCCGTTCGCCCGAACGTGAAGTTTTCCGATGGGACGCCGCTCACCGCGGAGCTGGCGGCGCGTTCGCTGCGCGGCGCGAAAGTGCTGCATTCGAAGGCGCTCATCGAAGTGCGGAACGATCGTGTGTGGTTCACGCTCACGACGCCGAATCCGCGCTTCGATCTCACGCTCACGCAGGGCAACTGCGCGATCGTGCTCGATCGCATCACGCAGCTTTTCGGCACCGGCGCCTACATGTTCGACGGGCGTCCGAATCTGCTGCTGTTGCAGCGCGCGAAATCGATTCACCTCGTGCGCAATCCACATCATCAGGGCATGCCGAATGTCGATGAAATCGAGTTTCGCATTTGTCCCGCGGAGACGGACGGCAATCCGCGATTGCTCGTCGACGCGCTGCGCACCGGCGAAGTGGATCTCACGATGTCGATGACGATGGCGGATTTCAGCGCGCATCAGTGGACGGGCGT
Source organism: Thermoanaerobaculia bacterium (assembly GCA_051953135.1). Taxonomy (GTDB): domain Bacteria; phylum Acidobacteriota; class Thermoanaerobaculia; order Gp7-AA8; family Gp7-AA8; genus QHVT01. The sequence goes on from JBQCJC010000663.1 coordinate 3,250, forward strand.
TGCGCCATCCACGCAGCCCGGCAATTCCACCGCGTTTCTCGCATTCAATTGCGATCGCCGCTCGCTCTCGAATCCGTCGGTGCGTCGTGCGATCGCGCTTGCGCTCGATCTGCACGAGCTCGCGTCGAAATCGTTCGACAAGAATCCCGCGGCATTCATCGCCGCGAATCTTCTGCCGCCGCTGATGGGCCGCGCGTCGGGATTGCCGGCCACGGATCGCGCGCAGGCGAAGCGTCTGCTCGACGCCGCGGGTTTGCCCGCGACGCGCATGACGTTGCTCGCGCCATCGACACCGCGTCCGTACATGCCGAAGCCGTTGCAGCTCGCGCATGAAGTGCAGCGTCAGCTCGGCGAGCTTGGCGTGCATCTCGATATCCGTCAGGCGCGATCGAACGAAGAATTCCTCAACGAGCTTTCACGCGGCAACTTCGATCTCGCGTTGAGCGGCTGGATCGCGGATACGCCCGATCCCGCGGATTTCTTCGAGGCGCTGCTCTCCACCGCGAACGGGCATTCGAACGATTGCCGCTACTCGAGCACGATCATGAACGCGGCGTTGATGCGGTTTCGCGAAAGCCCGAGCGAGGCAAACAAGCGCGAGGTGTTGCAGCTCGTGAAAGAAGAAGCGCCGCTCGTGCCGCTGCTGCACGGACAATCGCTGGTCGTGCATTCGCGGCGCATGCGCAATGTGCTCGTGAGCGGCGCCGGCGATCTCGTGCTGAGCCGCGTCACGCTGTCGATGTAGTGGTACCTTCGGCGCGTGATTCACATCGCTCACGCCGATTCGCTTCCGGAGCTCCGCGAGACTTTCGCGGAGCTTCCGGGCCACGCGGAGAACAAACACGAGCTCTTCGCGGAGCTCGCGTCCGCGCTCGCGCTGCCGCACTACTTCGGCAATAACTGGGACGCGTTCGAAGAGTGTCTCGGCGATCTCGATGCGCCGCCGGATCTGGTCGTGCGCAACGCGCGTGCGTTGTGGGAACGGTTGCCGCGCGAGATGATGCTGCTCGCGGACATCTGGCTCGACCGCCTTCCACACGCAACGCTCGTCTTCGTCTGGTGATCTCGCACATGCAACCTCGACGCAAACGTATCGCTCCGATTCTCGCCGCATTCATCGCGATCTTCTTCGCGGTGTGGCACCAGCGCGCGAACGCGCCGAAGCCCGCGACGACGGCACCACCCGTCGCAGCTCCGAGCACACCCGCGCCTGTGCCTGCACCTGCACCTGCGACGCACGTCGAAACACGTGCGACGACATCACCGCTCGATGCAATCGCCGCGGACGAGCGAGCGGAAGTCGAGAAGGTGATCGCGCTGATCGAGAAGGGCGGACCGTTTCCGCATGCGAAGGACGGAACGGTGTTCTCGAATCGCGAGAATCGCTTGCCGCAACAGCCGCGCGGCTACTACCGCGAGTACACCGTGGAGACGCCGGGTGCATCGAATCGCGGCGCGCGGCGCATCGTGCGCGGACGCAACGGCGAGACGTATTACACGAACGATCACTACGAGAGCTTCATTCGCATCGACACGTAACGTACGATGTCGGGCATGCGTCCGACCACGAACGATTACGCGCCGTCGCATGCCACCTACGTCGACCTGGTCCCCGAGGAGGACATCCTCGGCGCGATCGAACAGCAATCGTCTGAGACACAGAAGTTCCTCGCGTCACTCGATGAATCGAAAGCCGCGTTCCGCTACGCCGAAGGGAAGTGGAGCGTGAAGCAGGTGATCGGACACATCATCGACGCCGAGCGCATCATCGGGTATCGACTGCTCGCCGTTGCGCGCGGCGAAACGCAATCGCTGCCCGGCTTCGACGAGAACATGTACGTCGACAACGCGGGCTTCGATGCGTGGTCGTTAGGCGATCTGTCCGAGCATTACGCGATGGTGCGACGCGGCACGATCGTGATGCTGCGCAATCTGCCGAAGGATGCGTGGTCGCGTGTCGGCACGGCGAACAACAACAGAATCACACCGCTCGGCATGGCGTATGTGATTCTCGGCCACGAGCGGCATCACATGAAAGTGCTGCGCGAGCGCTACAAGCTGTAAGTGGAGCGGCGGGCTCTCAGCCCGCCGATTGTTCATCACGGCGGGCTCTCACCGCCGATTGTTCATCAAGGCGGGCTAAGAGCCCGCCGCTCCACCTGCGTTCTTCAATCGTTCGAAGTTCTGCTTGAACACCTCGGTGTTCGGATCGTTCGTCTGCACGCCTAACTTCCACGCGCGCTCGTAACTCGAGCGCGCTTCCGTGAGATTGCCGCTTTTCTCGAGCGCTTCGCCGAGGCTGTCGTGGACGTTGGCGGAGTTCGGATAGATCTCCGCGTTCTTGCGAAGCAACGCGATCGCGTCGTCGTGATTGCCCGCGGCGAGTAGTTGATAGCCGAGGATGTTCGTCAGCGGTTCGGGGACCTGCATCGTGTAGCCCGCGCGCTTCGAGACTTTCGCGAAATGCTCTTCTGCTCGCGCGTAGACGGTTTTTGCATCGACGCCACGCGGAATCACGAAGTGCCAGGGGGCGAAGACTTTTCGTAGCGCGTCGTAGTGACTCGGCAGCACCACTGAGCCGTGATCTTCCTGACCGAAGTAGAACGACGCCACTTCGAATCCTTTCGGTTTGCGACGCTCGAACAACTTCTTCAAACGCTCGGCGGGCTGCTTGATCTCATCTTCGTTGCCGAGCGTGAAAACGAGTGATGCGTTCAACTCCGGCGTCGATGCGACGAACTCTTTCG
>JBQCJC010000664.1:0-3019 GCA_051953135.1 Thermoanaerobaculia bacterium
GCTCAGTCCGTTGCCGCTGTACTTTCCGCTGGCTGAATGCTCGTCGCTCCAATCCTCTCCTTCAGCGCAAGAACCTTCGCGCGATTTCTCCACAACAACAGCAGCGGTGTGAGCGCGATCGCGAGTCCGATGAGATTCGCGGACAGCAGCGAGATCGCGACGAGCGGCACGGATTGCTGGCGATCGGTGCGCAGCAGTTCCTGCGAGAACGAGGTCCAACGTTCGCCGTTGGGCAGTGTGAACTTTGCGGGAAGGCCTTGATATGCGGGCTGCTCGGCGTCAGTCGTTTTCGCCGGCGCGTCTGCACCCGCGGTGTCGGTAACGACGTTTCGCGCCGGCTCATAGCTCGTGGTCGCGTACTCCTCCTTCTTTCCGACAAAGCCGGAGCCGATGTACACGACGAACAGAACGATCGCACCGACGGCGCTGATCGCGGCAAATGCCACGCGTCGTTGTGCGGGAAGAGTCAGTACCCACATCACCGTCATCGCGAGACAGAACAGCGCGGTGAGAATCATCAACGTGCCGACGATGCCCGACGCGAACGAGAGCAGCAGTGCGATCGTGAATCGCGTGCGCGCGGTGAATCCGGCCCAGCACAGCAACCGCTCGAGCCAGATCGCGAAGAGCAGGAACAACAGAATCTGCTGCGCGTCCGGCGTCCAGAAGGTTGCGCGGGACGCAAACTGCTCGTACAGCGGAACCCATTGTCCCGGATAGCTGAGATTCACATTCGTATTCGTCGCCGTGACATCGAGCTGCGGCACGACGATCGATCCGAACGCGAATCCGGCGGCGCGTTTCAACGGCTGACGATGCTGCACCAGCACTTGTTGCTCGCCCTGCGACAGCGGCACGGCGAGCTCGCCCTTCGCGTTCTTCGTCATCAGCACCGGCTGATTGTCGAAGCTGACGTACGTTGGCTCCGGTTGCGGAGGCAGGAGCAATTCCGCGGCGCCTTCGTTGCGCAACGCGTAAGTCGTTTCACCAAGAATCGGACCATCGATCGGAACGAACAAGCGATGCGTGGCCGTGTTCACCGCGTAACTGATCGCGTGCAACGCTTCGAGTCGCGTGACCTTCCACGCGATGCGCGCGGTGCCGGTTTCGAATGCGAGTGCGCCGCGATACTGCGGCGTGACGCCGGTTTCGCCGAGGGAGATGCGCTTCGCCGGAGTCTCGACGGTAGGGCGGAGCAGCGGATGCGATTCGAGCACGAGGTACTGCAGACTCGCGGTCACCGGCGCAACGAATGACGTGCCGCGCAATTCGCCGGTCGTCGTGATCGTCGAATCGCCGGGCGGAATCGAGAAGACGTAAACGCCGTCGCGCACTTCGTACGGAGCCGCCGAATCGATCTGCTGCAGATGCTCGTTCGATTGCAGCTTCAGTTCGAGCGTCGACGTCGTGCGATTCGGATTGTGTACGTCGATCGCGTAGCGAAAGCGCGTCGCATCGGGAAGGAGCGTGATGAGATAACGTCCGGTTGCGGTTGCGGCGAGCGTTTCGCCGGTGCCCGCGAGTACATGACGCACGAGCGTGTAATCGCGCGCGCCGTTCGCATCTTCGTCGCCGCCGACGAGCTCACCATCCGTTACCGCCGCGCGCACCGCGAGCACCGATTGCGATGCATGCATCTGCACGCGGTCGCTGCCGCTGATGCGCAGATCGCACGTCACGTTGAACGCCGGCGCGAGCGGAATCAGCGCGAACGTGCCTTTCGTCGTGCGAGAGACGAGGCCGTCGCCTTTGCAGTTGTAGATCGTCACGTCGCTGGTCTGCTCGAGCGCGCTGACCTGCGGACGTTTGCCGGTCGTGCGTCCGCTGAATGTGATCGTGAGATCGCGGAATGAGCCGGCGAGCAGGATCGAATCGATCACCGTCGCGGACGGCGTTTCGTTCGCCGTGCGCATCGTTTCGTATTCGGAGAGGTTGATCGTGACCTGCTGCGGTTGTTCTGCGGTCAGCGTCGATGCGAAGAGGACGAACCCGAGGACTGCGTTTCGCATGATCCAGTATGCGCTCCGTTACTATCTGCTGATGCTTCGACGTTTCGTGTTGCTTCTGGTTCTTGCGCTGCCGACGTTCGCCGCGACATTCAAAGCGGACGACGGCACGGTTCTCCATTACGACGCCATCGGCAACGGTGCGCCGGTCGTGATGCTCGCGGGTGGTCCTGGTTTTTCGCCCGGGTATCTCGAGCCGGTCGCGCAGGAGTTGAAGGGCAAGTACAAAATCATCCTCTTTCATCAGCGCGGAACCGGCGCGTCGAAGATGGAGACGATCACGTTCGAGACGCACGCGCTGAAAACGCTCGTCTCCGATCTAGAAGCACTGCGTCGCGAGTTGAAGGTCGAGAAGCTCACGCTCGTCGGACATTCGTTCGGCGGCATTCTCTCGATGATGTACGCGGCGGAACATCCCGATCGCGTGAACGCGCTCGCGCTTATCGACAGCGGCGGTCCGACGCTCGCGACGGTCGCGAAGTTTGTGGAGAACCTGAACGCGCGACTCACCGACGAAGACAACGCGAAGGTGAAGGAGTGGTCCGCGAAGATGGGCGAGAATCGCAAGCGCGCGATTCTCGAGATCACTCGCGCGAAGACGCCAGCGTATTTTGCGGATCGCGCGAAGGCGCAGCGGATGATGGACGCGCTCGATGTCGATTCGTTCAACGACGCGGTGTTCTGGGCCGTGACGCCGCAGATGATGGCGGGGATGGATTTGCGCGAGCCGCTGAAGAAAGTCACGGCGCCGGTGCTCGTGATTCACGGCAGGCAGGATCCGCTACCGTCCGCCGACGAAGTGCATGAGACGTTTCCGCAATCGATGTTGGTGATGATCGACGATGCGGGCCACTTTCCGTGGGAGGAGCAGCCGAAGCCGGTCTACGCGGCGTTAACGAAGTTCCTGCGGAGCGTCGTCAAGCGCTAGTTCTTCGAGCAATCGCTTGCAGACTTCACGTCGTGCTTCGCGTCGCGCGTGAAGCCACGCTTCTGCATTCGGCGGAAGCCATTCC
>JBQCJC010000665.1:0-2038 GCA_051953135.1 Thermoanaerobaculia bacterium
TCTCCGCCCGCCGGCTCGCAATCCTTCGGCGGGCTGAGAGCCCGCCGCTCCACCTGTGATTACTCCGCTTTCAACATGCCGCACTTTTCCATCGCGGCGTCGTACGGATTGCCGACTTCGCCCTTCGGCTGCAGCCACGACTTCTTCACCATCGGGCAGTAATAGACCGACGGCTTGTCACCTTTCGCGGCCTCGCGCACTTTCAGCATTTCATCCGAAAGCGGTCCGAACGAGTTGCGTGCGGCTTTGAGATCCGCAGCCTTCGCGAGCGCATCGGCCTTCTCCGCGACCGCGGTGTTCTTCGCGTTGCGTGCTTCAGTCGCGAGCGCCGCGGCGCTCTTCTGCGCGTCGGTGAGCGAGCCTTTCAGCAGGCTCTGGCGAACCGATTCGTATTTCGAGAACAGCGCCGGGTTCGCGAACACCGGCATTGCGAGAACAGCAAGAATCAGAGCGAGTTTCTTCATGGCATCTCCTTACGGTTCGGCCTTCAGGCCGGATGGTTTCAAACGACCGTTGCGCAGGTCGCGGCGTTTCATGATGAGAAAAATGATCGGCGTCACGAGAAGAACATGGATGGTCGACGTGACCATCCCGCCGATGAGCGGAACCGCGATCGGCTTCATGACGTCCGATCCCGTTCCCGTCGCCCACAGCAGAGGCAGCAAACCGATGACGGTCGTCGCGACGGTCATGATCTTCGGGCGCACGCGCAGCAGCGCGCCTTCGACCGTCGCATCGAAAATCGTCTGCTCGGTGATTTCTCCGCTCTCCATGTGACGATCGAGCGCTTCGTGGAGATACAGCACCATCACGACGCCGGTCTGTACCGCAACGCCGTACAACGCGATGAAGCCGACCCACACCGCGACCGACCAGTTGAACTGATAGATCCACATCAGATACACGCCGCCGATCAGCGCGAATGGCACGGACAACATCACCAGCGACGCTTCTTTCGCGGAGTGGAACGTGAAGTAGAGGATGACGAAGATGATGATGAGCACGAGCGGCACGAGGATCTGCAGCCGCTTGCGTGCGTGAATCTGGTTTTCGTACTGACCGGAAAACTGAATCGAGTAGCCGGAAGGAAGTTTCAGTTGCGCGTCGAGCGCTTCTTTCGCTTCATCGACGAACGAGCCCATGTCGCGTCCGCGCACGTTGAGTTGTACGAGTGCGCGGAGTTGTCCGTTCTCGCTGTTGATCATCGCGGGACCGGCACTCGCGGTGATTTTCGCGAGTTGTCCGAGCGGCAATTGCAACGCGGCCGATGATGGTGCTGCGCTGAAGCTGCTGACTGGTGCGGACGCCGCGCCGCCCATCGACATTCCACTTGCTGACGGCGCAGGCGCGGCGCTCATCGCCGATGAAGACGACGCGCTCATCTGCGGAATGGTGATGAGCATGTTCTGCAGCGAAGCCACGTTGTCGCGATAGTCGGGGAGATAGCGCACCTGCACGGGATAGCGCGCGCGGCCTTCGACCGTGGTCGTGACGTTCATGCCGCCGACCGCGGTCTCGATCGCATCGAGCACGACGCCGACCGGAATGCCGTAGCGCGCGATGGCTTCGCGATCGACTTCGATGTTGATGTACTGGCCGCCGGAACTGCGTTCGGTGTAGAGATCCGCGGCGCCCGGAATCTTGCGCAGAATCGATTCGGCTTGCAGTCCGAGCGATTCGAGCGTGTCGAGATCGGGGCCAAAGATCTTGACGCCGAGTTGCGTGCGCACGCCGGTGTTCAGCATGTCGATGCGATTGATGATCGGCTGCGTCCAGCCGTTCGTGACACCGGCGATTTTCAGTTGCGAGTCGAGCTCCTGAATGATCTGGTCTTTGGTCATGCCTTTCGGCCACTGCTCGCGCGGTTTGAGCTCGACGATGGTTTCGAACATCGAGACCGGTGCGGGATCGGTGGCGGTTTCGGCGCGGCCGACTTTGCCGAGGACGTAGGCGACGGCAGGATGTTTCGCGATGATCGCGTCCTGCACCTGAATGATTCTTCGCGCCTCGGTGATGTTGATCGCGGGCAGCGTCACCG
>JBQCJC010000666.1:0-3152 GCA_051953135.1 Thermoanaerobaculia bacterium
CGCGCTCGCATCGCCGCTGGGGTTGTTCGCGATGGAACTGCGCAACGTGCGGCGCATCGTGCTTTTGCTTCTCTTCGTCGGCGTGTTGCTCGCGTCGTCGCAGGCGTTCGTCGATCTGCGTATTCGTCAGATTCGCTGGTCGTCGCCGGTCGCGATTTCATCGCTGCCGACGACGCATCCCACGCGACGCACGTTCGGCGCGTTGCATGGCGTGTCGATGTCTCTGCTCGTTTTGCAGGCCATCGCCGCCGCGGTGGTGGTGATGAAAGGGGAGAAAGAACAGGCTTCGATGCGCGAGGACAACATGAACTAGGCGGCGGGGTTCGCGCCACCTGCCCGCCCAGGTCCCTCGCCGCCCCGGTCCCTCGCTACGCTCGGGATGACAGGGCGGGCGCTTCACTCACGCGATCGCGTTTCCTTCGATATCCATTTCGTGCACCGGATAGCCGAGTGTGCCGAGGGGCTCGCGAATTTGCTTCGCGCTGCCGACGATCACGATGAGCACGCGATCGGGATCGAGATACTTGTTCGCGACGCGCACGATCTCGTCCTTCGTCACGTTCGCGATGTTCTCGCGATAGTGATCGAAGTAGTTCTCGGGCAATCCGTACAACTCCATGTCCACGAGTCGCGATGCGATGTCCGATGACGTTTGCACCGTCGCGGGGAACACGCCGATCAGATAGCTCTTCGTTTCATCGAGCTCCTGGTCGGTGAGATCGCCGGTGCGCATGCGTCGCAACTCGCTGAGGATCTCGGTTACGGATTCTCGCGTCACTTCGTTTCGCACCGGCGCGGCGACGACGAACGGTCCGGCCTGACGGCGGAACGCGAACTGCGAACGCGCGCCGTACGTGTAGCCGTGACGCTCGCGCAGATTGAGATTGATGCGCGAGTTGAAGATGCCGCCGAAGATCGCGTTCATCACCGAGACCGCGAAGTAGTCCTCGCACGAACGTGGGACACCGAGGTGACCGACGCGGATTTCGGATTGCACGGCTTCGGCGCGATCGATCACGTAGATGCGGCTCGTATCGATCGCCTGCGGCGTTACGACCGGTGGCGGTGGTGTAGGACCTTCTTTCCAATCGCCGAGCGTGCGCTGCACGATCTCGATCGCATGCTCCGGCGTGATGTCGCCGGACACGACAACCGACGCATTGTTCGGAATGAAGTGCGCGGCGTAGAAACGCTCCACGTCATCGAGCTGAATGCGCGCGACGCTCTCCGCATTGCCGACAGTCGTGTTGCCGTAAGGACCCGTGCCGTAGAGCAAACGCGCGAATCGCTTTCCCGCGATCGCCGCGGGCTCATTGCGCTGTTGAAGAATTTCGTTCAGACGCTCGACGCGAACGCGCTCGAGACCATCGGCGGGTAGCGTCGGTCGCGCGGTCACGTCGGCGAAGATTGCGAGCGCGTCATCGGCAGTGCGTGAAAGCACATCGAGCGAGATGTACGACGCATCCCAGTCCGCGCCGGTTCCCAACGCGCCGCCGAGCAGACCGATGTCTTCGGCGAGTTTGATCGCGTCGCGCGAGCCCGCGCCTTCATCGAGCAGATCGGCGGTGATCGACGCGAGACCCGCGGTCGAAAGCGTGTCGTGGTCCGCGCCGCTGCGAACGAGTGCGCGCATCGAAACGAGTGGCGCGTTGTGATTCTCGGAAATGAGCAGATGCAGACCGTTCGGCAGTGTCGTGCGCGTGATGTGCGGGAAGTGGTACGGACGCGGAGCGCTCGGCTCCGGTGCAGTCGTGCGGTCGATGACGCTCATGCGGCGCTCCGATCGGGGACGAAGAAGCTCGTCACGCGATTTTCAGGGATGAGGTATTTGCGCGCGACGTGCGCGAGATCTTCGGCGGTCGCGCTGCGGTAGCGATCGAGCCACGTGTTGATGATCGATGGATCGTCGAAGTACGTGGACATCATCCCGAACAGATCGGCGCGCGCGTCGAACGTTTCGAGCTGATGCGCGAACTCGATCTCCGCGCGGTTCTTCGCGCGCGTCAACTCTTCTTCGCTGAGGCCGTTGATCGCGATGCGCGCGATCTCTTCATCGATCGTCGATTCGATCGTCTCGATCTGCACGCCTTCGCGCGCGGTGGCTTGCATCATCAGAATGCCGGTCGATTCGGTCGCAAGCACGTATGTGCCGACGTCCTGCGCGATCTGTTTTTCATGCACCAGCACGCGATCGAGGCGGCTCGCTTTGTCCGACGCAAGAACGGTCGTGAGCAGATCGGCGGCGATCCAGTCGTGCTCGCCCATCATCGGCAGGTGATAGAGGCGATACATGCGCGGAAGCTGCACGGGCGATGCGAATGTCTCGCGCATCTCGTGGCCGCGCGGTTTGCGCTCGGCGGTGAATTTCGGGAACGCGCCGCCGGCTGGGATCTCCGCGAAGTATTGATCGATCAGGCGCTTCGCTTCGTCCGTCGCGAAATCGCCGACGAGCGTGAGCGTGCAATTGTCGGGGCGATACCAGGTGCTGAAGAACTCGCGAACGTCATCGAGTGATGCGGCGCCGAGGTCTTCCATCGAGCCGATGGTCGGCCAGTGGTATGGGTAATCGTCTTCGTACGCGAGATGCAGCAAACGCTCGAATGCCGTGCCGTACGGAACGTTGTCGTAGCGCTGCCGGCGTTCTTCTTTCACGACCTCGCGTTGAATGTCGAGTTTCTCCTGCGTGAGCGCGGGAAGAAACCAGCCCATGCGATCGGACTCGAGCCACAGCCCGAGGGCGAGGTAGTTGGATGGGAGAGTCTCGTAGTAATTCGTGCGATCGAAAAACGTCGTGCCGTTGAGCACACCGCCGACCGACTGGATGTAGCGAAAATGCTCGTTGTTGCCGACGTTCTGCGAGCCCGAGAACAGCATGTGCTCGAACAAATGCGCGAAGCCGGTGCGCCCGACGCGCTCGTTCTTCGAGCCGACGTGATACCAGAGATTCACAGCCACGAGCGGCGCGGAGTGATCTTCATTGAGCACCACGCGAAGGCCGTTGGCGAGGCGGTAATCCTCGATCTTCAGCATAGGGGGAGGGGTTGTATCACGGGATGGTTGTCGGTTGTTGGTTGCCGGTTGTCGGGGAGACGAGGTTGCTGGAATCAAATCCGATTGAACGGTGCATCGCCAACTTCGTCCTCCCGACAACC
>JBQCJC010000667.1:0-5584 GCA_051953135.1 Thermoanaerobaculia bacterium
GGTCCGTCGGTTCTTTTGCCGGATCTCGTCATTTCTGAGCCTGCAGCCGGCAGCAGAGAGCCACAACTGTAGAGAGGCCGCCCAACTCCACGCTGGAGCTGACCGCGCCCGGCTTCGTCCCGGCGCGAAAGCGCCTGGACTTCGCGAGCGCAGCAGCGACTTCGTCGCGCGGCAATGGCGCGGCAGCTTAGTGCGATGCCGGTAGAAGGTGCCGTTCGCAATCACGAAAGGCAGAGGGTTCGCCGAATCTCTTCTCCTGCCGAAGAAACGGTGACACGGCTCGTCTGTGAAATCGATCGGCCGAAGTTTCTACAGTCGGTGAAAGACCTTGAGAATTCGTCAAAGCGTAGTCACTACGGACGCGTCTGATCCGGGAATGATCGGGAAGAGGCGTGCGCGGAATTCATTCTGAAGGTGGGTGCCATCACTCGACACTACGCGCCGCGCGCGCGTATTGAATCCGCGGGCGTGCACTCACCTCATACCAGAATGTAATCCGCTCCCCTTCCGCGGCCGCGGATAATTCCCAGACATACTCCGGCATGGTGAGGCCTGACTCACGAAACTCGATGCGATGATCGCGGTAGGTCTGGATCGACGTTCTGTAGAAGACGTCGCCTTCCATCCGCGGCATGGTCAGTGAACGGCGTTCGTCAATGGCACGTTCACGGATCGCTATCTTCGATAATTCCATGAGCGTACCGATGCAATGATCTCCCGTTGCCGATTCGATGCACAGATCGATACGGACGCTCTGAGGCACCATCACACCGCGCGGGTGAAGTTGCGGAACGAGATTGATGGCGATCGCGACCTGTGGCTCGACAGTGAGCGCTTTCTGCATTGCTTCGCAAACGAGCAGATGGATAGGCCGCTCATGCCGATAGGTCGTGGCGTCGGCTACGACAAACGCGTGTTCCCTAATGCCGAAGCGCTTTACGAGCCGGCGTACGGCGACAATGGACTCTTCATTGATATCGATCCACGTCACATGCACGCTCGATCGTGATTCGCACGCGAGCAGAGGCAACACGAGCGGAGCCAGCGGTCCCGTTCCCGCGTAAACCACATCAACAGTCTCGCCCGGAAACGTTTCCCCGAGCTCCCCTAACGCCGCCGCCACACCTCGCAGAAACATCGCAGTGCGGACAGGATCTCGCGTGCAGTTCGCGGCGTCGTGAGGACTGATGGCTCTTCCGGTTGGCAGCGTGCGTTCGACTCGTGGGGGCGGCTGAACCGCGCCGTAAGCAACAGCGGTGAGCAATGCATAAAGCTCATTCGCCGCCCAATGAAGATCGTCCGTAGTTGCTTCGACGTTCAGCAGCACTCGTGTAATCCGTCGCAACTCCTCCAGCCAGATGTCTCGCGTCGCGTCCCGATGCACGGCGGACATATACCAGTGATCACACGCATCTGAACAGGTCAGCATTTGCGCTCATGCGTGTCAACGCCGCGATCGCAATCGACGCGCACGATTTACACATTGCGACCTCAACAAGACACCTCTTCGCGTCTGTAATGAACGTCATTAAGGCACGTCTCTGTGTCTATGAATCGGGTTAACCGTTTTCATTGACACCTATACGCGGCTTTTTGCATTTATTCTTGCTTGATTTACGTAAATTGTGCTCTCATTTCTTTACTCCAACGTAAACGTTCAGAGATAGTGAGGTTGAGAAATGAGAAGGTTGTCGATTCGTTCGTTCGCTCTGTGCGCCATTGTGGCGCTGAGCTCATTCGTGTATGCGTCTAACAGCGTTCCGCGCGAGAACGCGAACGTCATTGATTCGGCCGCGGATCTGAATCGCGATGGTGCGACGGCCATTGACGCTGCACCCGTCGTCAGTGTGGTGTCCGCGGCGCAAAGGACGCCCGGAAGTGTGCAGACGAACTTAATGGAAACCGACTGCACGATCCCCAGCGGTTGTGAGGCATGGCCAACGGATCCGACCAGCGGCGGCGCGATTCCGGGAACGACGCTCTGTACGTCGGATTATTGCTGGCGGTGTGGCATGGACGGGACGCTCACGAAATCCCTGTGCTACAGACAATTCGTTCAGGGCGCGGCGTATTGCGAGTGTCAGAACACGAATTACGTCGGTACTGACAAAGCCGGCAACAAATACGCACTGTGCAAAACATCCGGCTCCTGCGCGTATAAGCGATGAAGAAATTCACGCTCATCATCGCGCTCGTGGCGCTGGCCGTGGCGTATCCAGTCTATGGCGCACCATCATCCATCACGGTGAATCTGACGTGGGTTCCGTCGCCACCCGGTGAGATCAAGGCGACGATTCACGCCCGTAATGCGACCGGATCGTCAACGCCGTTCGAGATCGCGTTTCCGCAAGAGCGCGGTGAGATCAGCCTGGCTCCTGGCCAATGGTTCATCCATGCGTCCATGCCCGGCTTCTGGAGTGAACCACAACTGGTCTCCGTTTCCGAGGAGAAAACGGAGACCACTCTCACCCTTTATCGCGCCACCCGTCTGCAAGCACATATCACCACTCCTCGCGGCGCGCCAAAGAGCGTCGACGTTTATTTTCATCCGACCGATCCCGCATCGCGTCAGCCCAATGGTTCGGTCGCATGTCCGGTCATTGAAGGCAAAACCGATTGTGAATTACCGCAAGGTCTCTATGACCTCTCGTTTCGCGTGCCCGGTCACGCGTCGGCGTATCGATGGAATATCGATCTCCGCGAGAAGCCGATCGTCGATGTAGGAAAAATTGCGCTGCGGATTGGCGCGACATTGAGCGGACGCGTAGTGATCGAAAGTAATGACGATGTTGCGCTCGATGCGGTCAAAGTCACATTGCGCAATGCTACTGGAACGGATCGCAATGACGAATATCGCGACCGGCAATCCGTCACCACCATGGTGACGAAACCCAATCAGCGCGGATTCTTTTCGTTCGATGTTTCGCCTGGCGATTATTTCGTCAGTGCAACGGCTCCCAATCTCGCGGCCGAAGAACGTCGCGTGACGGTCATTGAAGGTCGGGAAGCCGTTCTTACAGAGCCGCTCGCACTACAACGATACTGGACGCTCACTGTGAACTCGCAGATTCCGCCAGAAGGCGCGGAGCAACCGTGGCAGGTCGAATTAACGCGATTCGATCTCGAAGGGCAGCATTCCGCAAAACGGACGCTGAACGTTCCGGCAGATGTGATTTCGCGCTTCCAGAAGCAACTGTCCGGCTCTTACAACGTGCAGATCAAATTGCACGATAGCGTCTGGGCGTCCGAGCAGGTCAATCTCGATCACGACACGACCATCGACTTACCCGTCCGCGCTATGCGCGTGCGCGGCTCCGTTACGCTCGGCGATGAGCCATTAGCAGCGCGGCTGTTATTCACCTCGCGGGAGCAAGGGTTCCGCGTACCGGTACAAACGCGCCCGAACGGCACATTCACCGCGTTTTTACCCGCGGTGAAAGAACAACGCTGGGAGCAATTGGAAATTCAATCGACTGAGCCGTGGGTGAAACGATTCCTCGAAGACGTGCCGTTCCAAATCGGCGACGACGGCAGAGCGACGATGGAGATTCGATTGCCATCGGCGGAATTAACCGGCGTCGTCATCGATGAGAACGACCGGCCAATCCTCAATGGTCTCGTCGACATTACGGCACCCGATGGCGTACGACAGTTCGAAACGCCCGACGGTAATTTCTCGATTCATGGATTGGCGCGCGGCCGCTACCGCCTGACTGCGTCGACACGCGAGCGAGAGACCGAGGAAGCGGTCATGATTGAGATCAACGATGACGACGAAAAGCGGCGCGACGTTGTCCTGAGAGTGGTGCCAAACTCCCAGCTTCGCGGCTCCGTTACCTCTGCGCTGGGGCCGGTGTTTGGCGCATCGGTATTCGTCGTTCCTGCGAATGCGCCGGTGTCGCTGGTTTCGATGATGCCGGTCGATGCCGCGGGTGAATTCAATTACCGAGTACCACCGCGGACACGCGACATCGCCGTGGCCGTCACTTCGCCGGGCTTCTCATTTCGGATGATGCGCATGCCGCTTCCTGAAACGAAACTGGAGCTCGTCGTGGATCAAAACGGCGGAACGCTCAGTATCGACGGGCGCGTTGGATCGCGCGCGGAGCCGTATCGTCCGTATGTGATTCACAATGGCGCGATTTTGTCCGCGTTCACAGTGGCGTATTTATCGCGTGCGCGGCTCACTGCAGATGCGACCCAACGCGTGCAATTCGAGCTTGCCTTAGCCGAAGAGGGCACGTATGCCGTGTGTCTCTTATCGCCCGCCGAGGAGCAGGGCATTCGCCTCGGTGCGCGCCTGCCAGAATCGCGTTGCGCCAGCGGCATGCTCGCGCGACACGGTTCGCTCAAACTCCAGGCGCCGGAAGTTCCTTGAGGAACGCTGCGCGCCTGATCGCGCGCGGCGTTCCATTTCCAACGCGCCTGCGGTTGGAGAGCGATTGCACGCTCAAACTCCGAAACCGCCTGCGATCCTAAACCGCGATGCAGCAGCAACTCGCCACGTAACGCGTGCGACTCGCTCTTCTGCGAGTCAACCGCAATGCTGCGATCGATGAACTGCATCGCGCGATCGAAATCGCCACGCAGTCTCGCGAGATCCGCGGCGTAGTACAGAAGATCCGCATCGGCGGCGTTTTCCTTCATCCCGCGCGAAACCGCCACTTCACCTGCCGCGAGGTAAAACGCCGGCGATTGATGACGTGCAATCGCATCGCGCGCGGCCTCCGCTTCGATCGCCGCGGCGAACTGCATGAAATCCACACTGTCGGGATCAATGGCATCCGCTTGCCGGATTTTCTCGCGCGCGATAGCGAGCGATTCCGTCGGATCGCCGCCGCGCCGCGCAATCCACTCGGCACGCGCAAGATGGAGCGCGCCCGTGTACGCAAACGAATTCGCGTGCTCCGGATTAATGGCTAGAGCGCGCTCGTAAGCCGCAAGTCCGTTCTTTACATACTCCTCGGGATTCTCATTCCGATCGAGCGCGTCCTGCGCGAGCAATTGATCACAAAGCCCGGTATTCGAATGCGCAAACGCAAGCTTCGGATTGATCTTCAATGCATTGTCGAATGCTTGAATCGCCTGCGCAAAAATCGGACGCGGATCGACGCCGCGGCGCATCGCGTAGTTCCCGCGATCGAGATGCGTGCTGCCGAGGTTCATCATCGCGACGGACATCTTCGGATTGATCGCGATCGCACGCTCGAGACTCTTCGCGGTGTCGTCGAACGACTTCGTCGGATCGATCCCGTTCTCCATCTCCCACTCGCCGCGCGTCATGAACGCGAGCCCGCGGTCATTGTAGATATTCGCGAAATTCGGATCGGCGGTTGCGGCATGGTCGTAATAAACGATCGACTGATTGAGCAGCGCAACCGGATTCGCGCCTTTGTTCCCTACCACTTCGGCCTTACGACGAATTGCATTCGCAAGACTCATCAGCGCCTGCGCGTTATTCGGCTCAAGCGTCACGGACTCCTGCAGACTACGAATCGACGCATCGAACACCGGGATCGCATCTTCGCCATGCGTCATTGCATAACGCGCGCGAATGAACAGCGCGTTGCCTAGGATGCGATGC
>JBQCJC010000668.1:0-2782 GCA_051953135.1 Thermoanaerobaculia bacterium
CGGCCGAGACAGACTCGGGAGATCCCAGACTGAGGTTCGATTTACTTGTGACATAAAGCGTCGACGGCTGTCCGATGTGAATGGCCTTCGTAATCTCCTGTGCTCCATACAACGCGCTTCCCGCGTGAGTCACCGTTAGCGTGTACACGCCATCGGCAGCCGCGACTGCGGTGAGTGAGGCCTCGCCATTGGAGTCGGTTTGCGTTTGCGTAGCCTCACCGTCGAATACGAACGTGAGCGTTGCTCCGACGACGGGGGTGTTGCCAATGTCTTCGGTCAGGCGCGCACTGAATACGAGGGAATCCAACGGCGCGCCCTCTAATGCACCCGTGTAGGTGATGGTCGTTGTCGGCCGGAGCGCCATGTTGATGGTCTGTACGTCACCAGGTGCCAGTGTGACGTTTGCAGTCGTGGTGACATACCCGTTGTTCGCCACTGTGACGGCATAAGAGCCGGACCGCACGCCGAATGCGAATTGTCCGTTCGCGGCCGTCGTGGTCGTTGCGCCGTTAGACAACGTCACAGTCGCTCCACTGATGACCGCGTTTGTAGCCACATTGCGCACATACCCGATGAGAGTCGGCTGGTCCGCGATTTCGAGATACGCGAGGATGCGTCCCGTCGCGGCATAGCCATTTCCGCCGCCGGAATCCAATTGCATCTGAACCATGTCCGTTCCGTGCGGTGTGAGCGTCGCGGATGCCACTCCGTTCGCATTGGTCGTGGCATTCACGATTTGGGTGTCGAGGACGAACGTGACGGTCAGTCCCGCCACCGGCAGGCCCGTGACGTTATCGGTGAGCAATGCGGTGGCCGTAAAGGGCACATTGAGCTCACCACTCACTGGTCCCGTATAGGCGAGCGTCATTGTCACAGGCAGATCGATATTCTGCCCGCCAGACTGACCGGGCGTCAGCGTCGTAGCGCCGCTATAGGTTGTAAAGTAATTAGCTTTCGAGGCGTTGACGGTGTACGTGCCGGAGCGCACGGAGAACGTGTAGACACCGGAAGCGTCAGTGGTCGTAGTCGCACCGTTTCCGACGATCGTCACGGTCGCGCCGGCGATCGGGTTCAGTGTCACTGCACTGCGAACGATCCCTGAGAGGGTAGCGGCCGTCGCGATTGAGATTGAAGATGTGGTCTGCGATGCGGCATAACCACCGGACGCGGCGAAGTCGATCGTCAAATTCGTCGCACCGCTCGTCGCCGGCGTGATGGTGACGCTCGCGACTCCGGACGCGTCGGTCGTTCCGGTTGCAGACTGAGTTCCAAGGGTGAATGTGACGGATCGGCCGGCGACTACACCGCCGCCGACGTTCTCATTCAAACGTGCGGTCAGTGTCAGCGGAACGTCGATTTCACCTGACGCCGGGCCCGTGTATGTAATCGCTGTGGTGGTCTGCAATGAGAAATCAAGCGAGAGGACCTGACCTGGCGTCGAGGTTCCACTGACCGAACCGGTGACGTATCCGGCCTTGGTCGCGGTGATCGTGTTGAAGCCGGAGTGGAAGGACAGTGAGTAGTGTCCCGATGCATCGGTCGTCGTCGTCTCGCCGGACGTGAGCGCCATTGTGACGCCGCTGATCGGCTGCGACGTTACCGCGCTCCGCACTGTGCCGCTAACGACTGCAAGAGGCGCGATGACGATGGTCGTGTTGCTCTGCGCGGCCGCGTAGCCCGTCACCGCCGGTGTACTGACGGACAGTGCGATCGTGCCACTGACCGCGGGTGTGATGGTAGCGGTAGCCACGCCGCTCGCATTCGTAGTGGCGGTTGTGGTCTGTGTGCCGAGGGTGAACGTTAGCTGACGGCCGCCAAGCGGCGCGGACGTCACACTGTTCGTAAGTGTCGCACTTAACGTGAGCGGAACGTCGATTTCGCCCGACGCCGGTCCGGTATGCGTAATCGCCGGCATGACCAGCAACGTGAAATCGACCGTAAAGACCTGACCTGGAGTCGAGTTCCCACTGACCGAACCGGTGACATATCCGGCCTTTGTCGCGGTAAGCGTATTGAAGCCGGAGTGGAACGACAGTGAATATTGTCCCGACGCATTGGTCGTAGTCGTCTCGCCAGTCGTGAGCGTCATCGTGACGCCGCTGACCGGCTGCGACGTGACCGCATCACGCACGGTTCCACTGACGACCGCACGAGGTGCGATGACGACGGAACCGCTCGTCTGCGCGGCCGCGTAACCCGATGCCGCCGTTGTACTGATGGTCAGTGCGATGGTGCCGCTGACCGAGGGAGTGATGCTCGCGGTCGCGACGCCGCTCGCGTTCGTGGTGCCGCCCGCGGATTGTGCGCCGAGGGTGAACGTCACCTGGCGGCCCGCAATCGGCGCGCCTGTCACGCTGTTCGTGACCGTCGCGCTCAATGTGAGCGGAACGTCCAGCTCGCCACTGGCTGGGCTGTTGTTCGCAATCGCTGGCAGTACCAGCAGATCGATATTCGCGGTAGCGGATCCGCCTAACGCGACCGTTACATTCGTGGAGCCCGTGGCGTAATTGCTCTTCGCCGCGGTGACGGTAATCGTTCCGGATCGCGTAGTGAGGCTGTATTGACCGGATGCGTTCGTCGTGGCCGTGCCGCCGGTCGAAAGCGTAATGGACGCGGCGTCGATCGGCGCGAGTGTGACGGCATTGCGAATGGTCCCGCTCACTGTCGACGCGGCGACCGGAATCTGCGTCGTAACAGTGGAACCGGCCCAGCCGCCAAAGGGACTGAACGTCGCGACGAGAGGCTGAGTGCCGCCAACCAACGGAGTGAGCGTCACTGTGGC
>JBQCJC010000669.1:0-2929 GCA_051953135.1 Thermoanaerobaculia bacterium
TCGCCGCGGTCTTCTTGGCCATCAGATCGCGCAGCGTGTTCGCCGGGATCGCGCCTTCGACCTTCACGAGTCCGGTCTTCTGCGAGACTTCGAAGTTGCGCAGCACTGAGACCATCTCCGGTGCTTTGTCCTTCACCGCGAGGCGCATCGCGGACAGCGCGCCGCGCACCGTGTCTTCGAGCAGCTGCAGCGTCTCTTCATCGCTCGACGTACCGACGGCCGCGAGCTCGAGCTCATTGCCTTTGTCCGTCGCCCACACCGCAAACGTCGAGAGCGTTTTCAGCGCCTGCTGCAGCGCTTCGCCCGACTGACCTTTGCCCGTGTTGACGCTGCCCGCCTTCGTGAGGCGCGCTGCGCGCTGCACGTCGACGAGCGCCCACGCCGTCGCGCTCGCATCGACACGCGCGAGCTCGGCGCCGAGGAGTCCGCGGGAGCGGAAGCCGGTGCCGCCGTTTGCACGCGCTGCAAGCGCCGCGGAAACCGCGCGCTCCGTGCCGCCGATTGCGAGCGACGGAGTCGGGAACGCGACCGCGCCGGTCTCGTTGTCCTTGTCATCATCCGGCATCACGATGTAGCCGTCTTTCTTCACCGCACCGCGCGAGACGAGTGCGCTCGTGAGACGTTCCGGATTGAAGCGGCCTTCCGCGATCACGAGCACATCGGCTTCCGAGCCGAGGGACGTGCGAGGAGAGGTGGCGACGACGAGAACGTCGACATCCTTCGTCGGCGAGAGACCCGCTTCCGCGAGGAACTTCGCCGCCTCACCATCGACCGTCATCTTGTCGGTGTGTTGAAACAGCATGGAGGAGAGAGGGCTGGTGCGCATGTCGGCGAGCTTCACCATGCCGACCGTGACGGCGTTCGCGGGAACGAGCGAGAGCGCATCGTCTTTCGCGAGCGCCGGCATCGCGAGCGCCGCGAATGCCGAGGCAACTGCCAATTGACGGAGGAGAGATTTGACGTTCATGACCTAGAACTCCTTTCGTGTGAACAACCAGGACGCGAGAACGAGACAGACGACGCCGAAGACGCCGGTCGAAACATACGGAGCGGGATCGGACAGGACGCGCGTGACTTTCTCGGGCACGCCGATCGAGTCGCCGCCGACGATCGCGACGACGGCTTGTCCGAGCTCCACCGTCTTCGGGAACACCCAGTACATCCCGTCGATGAGCGACGCCTGCCATTCCTTCGAAACGGCGGCGGCCATCTTGTCGTGCGCGACGAGAATCGTGGAGAACAGCGTGATCGCGTACGTCGTCATGATCGACACCGCGGTCGACGACGTGACGACGCCGATGAGAAACGCGAATGCGAGCAGCACCGCGATGACGAAGATGATGATCGATGCGGCGAGCAGGAAGCGAGGGTGTGCGACGTGCGTCTTCCAGAACACGATCAGCCAGATCGCGCCCATCAGATAGATGACGTTGCTCGACGCGAGAATGAGTCCCGCGAGATAGCGCGACAGCAGCAATCGCACGCGGCCGACAGGACGCGAGAGATACAAATCGACGGTGCCTTTGTCGAGCATGCGCGGCACGAGATGCGCCGTTGCGAAGATCGCGAGGAGCGTGCAGAAGAGGTAGAGCACTCCCGCGAATACGGACTCGGTGCCCATCACCAGCTTCTCGATCGAGATTGCGTCGCGCATTTCGACTTGCTTGCCAAAGAGCTTTGCACCAGCAAGCGCTCCGTCGACGATATCAAGATTGATCGCAGAAGCAAAGATAATGATGAACAGCGTGGAGAGGAAAAAGTACGCGATCAGCGTCCAGCGCGCGGCCGCCTCGCGCATCACGTCTTCGATGTTCGCTGCCAGGACCTTCATGATCAGTGCGCTCCCACGCTGTCGTGCGCATCCGCGCGAACGAGATCGACGAACACATCTTCGAGTGAGGAACGCACCGGCGTGAGCTCGGTGAGCACACCGCCGCGCGCGCGCAACTTGTCGACGAGCGCGTTGAGATGCTGGAGGTCATCGACCGAAAGCACGATGTGGCCATTCACGCGCTCGACGCCCGCACCAGTTTCCTTGAATGCAGCGACGAGCGAATCATCGATCGGCGTCGCGGCCATCTTGTAGGTCTCGCTCTTGCGCGTCAGTTCTTCGACGGTGCCGAACGCGGCGACTTTGCCGTTGCGCAGCATCGCCACGCGATCGCACGTGAGCTCGATCTCGGAGAGGAGATGCGAGTTGAGCAGAATCGCGGTGCCGTTGCCGCGCGCTTCTTCGATGAGGAAGTCGCGAATCTCACGACGTCCCACGGGATCGACACCATCGGTCGGTTCATCGAGCAGCAGCACGTGCGGCGAGTGGATGAGCGCGCACGCGAGGCCGAGTCGCTGCGTCATGCCTTTCGAGAATTTCTTGACGCGCACGTCGGTCCACTGCGTGAGACGAACGCGATCGAGCAGCTCGGGGATGCGCTTTTTGATCGCGTCGGTGTCCATGCCGGACATGCGACCGAAGATCGAGAGCGCCTGGCGCGCCGTCAAATAGTTCGGAATCTTGTGGCCCTCGGGGAGATAGCCAACGCGGCGCCGCGATTCGGGATCGCGCACCGGCAAGCCGCTCACTTTCGCGTCGCCTGAGGTGGCGTGTGTGAGGCCCAGGAGGATTTTGACGGTGGTGGTTTTGCCGGCGCCGTTCGGGCCAAGCAGGCCAAACAGCTCGCCTTCGCGAACCGCGAAGTCGATTCCGTCGAGCGCCGTAATGCGCCCCTTCCCGAAATTCGACCGGTACTCTTTCCGGAGGCCGGAGACCTCGATGACAGTAGTCATGAGGTCAATGTACGGCCGGGCAGGGCGAAAGGTTTAACCGCGGGGGTGTGGGTGGGTGGATGGCGCGCAACACACATCACGTGTTCGTGTCATCCCGAGCGTAGCGAGGGACCTGGTGGGTGGGTGGCGCGCACCACATGCCTCG
>JBQCJC010000670.1:0-3412 GCA_051953135.1 Thermoanaerobaculia bacterium
CGCCAGATCCGCCGCTCGATTCCTGCAAGCCAGCGCGTCATTCGATCGACCGGCTGCGGTCTGCGTTTCAGCCATAGCTGATCGATGACGGGATACCCCGCGTTGCGGCAGTCACTGAGCGAGAGATAGTGCGCGACGAGGCTCTTACGCGTCAGTGCCGGATCGTGAATTTCTTCCGCGCCGTGCAACAGGTCTGCGTGCCACAACACCAGATCGCCGGCTTTTGCATCGACCACATACGGCGCCATTGCGCGCGCATCGAGCTCGCGTTGCATGTGCGTCGCCCATTGTGGCAATTCGCTCGGGATCGCGTGTTTTGTGCCGTCGGAGAAATAGAACGGCGGCAGGCGATGGCTTGCCGGATATAAACGCAACGGGCCGGAGCCGGGGCGTACATCTTCGAGTGCAATCCAGCACGCGACGAGCTTATCGGGAGTCGTCGGCGTCATATAGAGCGAATCAGCGTGATACTCCTGCGCGCTGCTGCGTTCGAGATTCAGTGAATTACAGAGCACCGGCTGGTCGCCTAGAAAACTCCGGACGATCTCGATCAATCGCTCGTCAGTCAGCAGCGCACGAACGTCATTTGACGTTAGATACAAATCATTGAGCTTGATTCGATGCGCGCGGCGTTCCTCTGTCGCCTGCGACATGCGCATGCGCTCATTGCGATCGAGATCGTCGATCGTGATTTCGCGCGGACGTTCCTGCCACATACGATCGACGACGGCATTGATCTGCTCCACGCGATCTTTCGAAAAGAATCGCGGTAAGAGTACCCAGCCATCGCGTTGCCATCGTTCGACGATCTCGGTCATATCCATCAGGTCCAGCGATTTCCGCACGGATTACACGTGCGCCGCAGAGGAATGAGCCACACAATCGGCCAGATCAATAAGAGAATCGGCATGAACAGCGTCACGGCCTTCAGTCGATGCTTCCATCGCGCGGTCCGGATATCCGCCGAACCGCATTTCGGGCAATGCGGCTCCGCGGGATCGGGCACGGCATCGTCCTCGACGAGCAGTGTCGCGAGTAATGCACGTGCGTCATCCGCATCCTCTGCCGCGACCTGCAAACGCACGCCGTGGAGTGCGGTTCCCATTTGCCAGTCGATGCCCGCGAGATTCTCGTCCGGAATGACGGAGTCGATGCCTTCGGCTTCGAGCACGGATTGCGCGAGGTGCGCGGACGCGAGGTCGGGATAATTGCCGACGGTGATGACCGCTTCAGCCATGAACCGCGATCATACCCGAGGAAAAACAGTCCGTTGCTTGCTCGAAACGGTACGTGACCCGTATAAGGGCGCGGATGATCGACGTTTTATTCGCGCTCGATGAGCCTCAATACCATACCGTTCGCCTCGGCGCGCCGAATCGTTTTCGCGGCGCCGCGCTGGCGCTCACTGGCGAGCCCGTGCTTTCGTTGCAGGTCGAGCGCAATGACGCAATCGTCGAGATCCCCGTCGATCGTCCTTGTCCCGAACTTTCCTTTCTCGCGTTGCCGAATGCGCCGACCTCGCGATTCGAATTCGAACTGCCGGTCGATGCAAACGATCGCATTGTGATTCGCAGCGAGGGCCGTGTCTTATTCGAATTCGATGCGAGTCATGCGCAGCGTGCCGGACTGGCCGAGCTCGCACAGAAGGTCGCGAATTTACCCACGCCGCCGGGCTCAGTCGTAGCGGTGACACAAGGCGGCAATGACGCGTCGTCGTATCGCAATTCGGTCGTGTCGAGTTTCGTCACCAGTCAGATTCTCTTACGCGAGGCCGGCGTCGATCCCGACGCACTGCAATCGGTGCTCGACATCGGATGCGGCACCGGTCGCCTGCTCATTGGCTGGCAGAACGCCAATCGACGCACGGTCGGCGTCGATATGAACGCGCAGCTCATCGCGTGGAATCAGGAGAATTTGCGCGACATCGAATGGCATCAGAGCCCGCCATTACCGCCGCTGCACTTCGAGCCGCAATCGTTCGATTTATTGATGCTCGCGTCTGTCTTTACGCATTTGCCACTGGCATGGCAGCGCGCGTGGATCGTTGAGTTTCAGCGATTATTGAAACCGGGCGGCATTGTGCTGCTGACGCTGATGGGCAGCGTGTATGAGCGCACGATTCTCGACGCGCATGGCCGCGCATTATTCGCGAAGCTCGGCTATGTCGAGGGAATCGGCGGCGATACGGGATCGAATGCGTACAGCACCTATCACGCGGAAGAATTTGTACGTGAGCTCGTCAAGCCGTTGGAAATTAGGGCCATGTTCCCGTCAGGGACGGTACCGGGACGCGCGTTGTCGTGGTTTCCTTTAGCCGCGTGGCAGGATGTGTACGTTCTGTGCAAACGTTGAATTCGGGGGAAATGATGTTTCGAGATACAAAAGCGTTCTCCAGCTTTTCGATTGACGACGTGGCCAGGGCGAAGCAGTTTTATAGCGAAACGCTGGGCCTGAAGCTCAAGGAACAGGAAGAAGGATTCGGCCTCGAGCTTGCCGGCGGCGGCGCGGTGTTTCTTTATCCGAAGTCGAACCACGAGCCCGCGACATTTACTGTGCTGAATTTCCAGGTGCCGAATATTGACGAAGCCGTCGCGGAGCTCAAACGCCGCGGCGTGAAATTCGAGCCTTACGACAATCCGCACTTCAAGACCGGCGAGGATGGGATTGCTCGCGGCAATGGCCACGGCCCGACCATCGCGTGGTTCAAAGACCCGGCGGGAAATTTCATTTCCGTGATTCAGGACTGATCGTTATCAATCGCCAGATGTTCCTGCCGCCCTAAAGACAATAGCGTAGCTCGAAACAATGGCCTTCCGGTTCGTCACATCACGCGATACGCGATGCGTCGTATCGAGGGCTGAGGCTCCGCGATTCGGCGGATTGCACCGGAAGGTTCATCCTTCGTCCGCATAGCGGTTCACGCTGAGCTGCCGCGCGACGAAGTCGCGCGGAGCGGCGCGTGCAGCGACTAAGGACCCTAGACCGAGGGAGCTACCTGCAAGCGACGTGATGCCCCCGCTCTGTCGACGTGCCTAGGCGGCTAGGCCGCCGGACCGAAGCCGGGCGCGGTCAGCTCCAGCGTGGAGTTAGCCGGC
The DNA here is from genome assembly GCA_051953135.1 of Thermoanaerobaculia bacterium. Lineage (GTDB taxonomy): Bacteria > Acidobacteriota > Thermoanaerobaculia > Gp7-AA8 > Gp7-AA8 > QHVT01. The sequence goes on from JBQCJC010000670.1 coordinate 3,096, forward strand.
CCCCGAACAAGAGCACTCGGAAGTACGCGACGAATGCATTATCTAATGCCGGAGCAGCCGCGCTCCGCCCACAAGTAAATGCTGTCGCTCCTACTACCCGAGAACTGATCTTCAGAGCCTGTCGCGCGGAGGGACACTTGTATGACGGTCGATATGACCAAGTCTTTGAGAAGACCAGGACCTTATGATCCGCTGTTCCCGTCTATTGCTTCACGCACTCAAGAGTGAGGCCAACGTTGCGTTGGCGAGGGTTACTTGCGCGAACCGGCCCGCATTCGACGAATGCCTAACGCACTACGAAGCGCTCGATACTCCAG
>JBQCJC010000671.1:0-2344 GCA_051953135.1 Thermoanaerobaculia bacterium
TCGATGCGGAGTGGAACGCGTTCGCGCGTGAACACTTTCGCGGCAGCGTGCGATCGCCGAAGCGTTGACGAGGCGCTTTGCCACACCGATGAGTCATTTGTGAGACCCGAAATTCACAAGTGCGACGAGCTTCATCCGAAACGAAGACGTGGAAGAAGTCGTTCCTCGGCGTTACTGGCTTCTGCTATACGAGTTCAATTGAAGGTTATCGACCATCATGCCATTCGCCCCACGCCAGTATGTGCCGAAGAACAGCGTATGACCGCAGCACGATAGCGTTTCAACCGTACGCCACTTTGGCTTCGCGATCGTAGTCATCTTCCACGGGCCGTTCGAAGATCGGTCCGTTCTGCAGTGCGCGCAGAACGCCACGTGCAACGCGTTCCACAACTGGAACGACAACCGAATTGCCGAACTGTTTGTAGGCCTGGGTGTCGGAAACCGGGATTCGGAAGCTGTCGGGATATCCCATCAGTCGTGCGCATTCACGAGGTGTCAGCCGTCGCGGATTTTTTCCACGCTGCGGGATGAGAATCTCCGAGCCGTCTTTGTAGTATCGCGCGCTAAGTGTGCGGGTAATTCCGTTCGGATTTGCGAGGCCAAAACCGAAACCATTGCCGGCCGCCTGGTGCTTCTTTGCATACGACTGGAGATACGCCCACAGCTTGTCTGTAAGTGTGTATTTCTTATCCACATTCTTCTGGAGAATGGCGCGCAGAGAGGGTGCGTCTTTTCCGGATTTGTCCTCACCCCAATCCATCGTGTGCGGCTCACGGAAGCCGACAATGAAAATCCTTTCGCGATGCTGCGGCACGACATACTTTGCATCAAGGATTCGCGATTCGACGTGGTATCCAAGATCATCCTCAAGTGTCTGCAGGATCACCTGGAACGTCTTGCCGCGATCGTGAGAGCGAAGATTCCGAACGTTCTCAAGGATGAATGCGCGCGGCCGATGTGTATTCAGAATGCGGACGATTTCGAAAAACAGCGTGCCCTGAGTCCGATCAGCAAACCCGTGCGGTCGCCCGAGACTGTTCTTCTTTGAAACGCCGGAGATTGAGAACGGTTGACATGGAAATCCGGCCGTGAGGATGTCGTGAGGCGGAATCGTGCGCTCATCGACATCGCGGATGTCTCCCGCCGGCTCTTCGCCGAAATTGTCGCTGTAAGTCTGTCGCGCGAAACGATCCCAGTCGCAGGAGAACACGCATCGCCCTCCAAGTCGACCGAGGGCGAGTCGGAAACCTCCGATACCGGCGAAAAGGTCAATGAATCGGAAGGATTCGGTCTTCGGCATGTCCGTCCGCAGAATACCGCGACGATGTGCAAAATCCGAGGGCAACAACACGAAAGAAAGCGTGTTCCACGAACGGTAGAATTTGCTGATGGTCGATGTCCTGTCACCGGCGCAGCGTCGGAAGAACATGCAACGAATCCGATCGAAGGATACGAAGCCGGAGTTGAGAGTTCGACGTCTTGTTCACGGACTTGGCTACAGATATCGCCTGCATGGTCGTGACCTTCCCGGCAAACCAGATCTCGTGTTTCGTGCGCGGCGGAAGGTCATCTTCGTGCATGGCTGTTACTGGCATATGCATACGTGTGCATGGGGCCGCGTCACGCCCGCGACGAATGCGGAGTTCTGGCGGAACAAGCGTCTGGCGAATGTTGCCCGCGATCGCCGTGCGCGCAGCAGCCTTCGGGCACTCGACTGGCAGCTTCTTGTAATCTGGGAATGTGAGGTACGCGACGAGAACAAGGTACGAGCGCGCGTACAAGAGTTTCTGGGAACCGAATGAACGCGGAACAGGAATCGATTCACGATCTCGTCGACGCTGTTTCCCGACTCGGCGCCACGCGAGTGCTCTTCAAAGTTCTCGCCGCGAATGACAACAGCAAAAACCAGATGTACTTCGGGTCGAGTTTTGAGTTGCTGCAGATGCTGCCGCTCGGTCCGATCGTGTCCGATCTCACTAAACGCGAACGGTTGAAGGCGCGTTTGAACCTCAGCTGGCTCGATGACGAAAATCGTCTTGTCTAGGCTCCGGATGCGCAGCTGATTCTTTATCCGCAATACCCTGAGGTGCGTTTCTCGGGATTTCTGCGTGGTGCAGTTGGGGCGCCGAACCACCTTCTCAATGAGCATGCGCGCATTCCCGGCCGAATCCTCGCGCTGGCGATCACACCGGACCGCGTTATTGCGCGTGTCTTTCCTCCTGCAAGTGCAATCGAATCAGAACTCCGAGAGGCTTCGCTTCCCTATCTCAATGTTTTCCGTATTCTCGAAATTGGTAATAGACGTCGTCAGCTGTTGAGACGTCTTCGCGAAATTCATGAGAAG
>JBQCJC010000672.1:0-4287 GCA_051953135.1 Thermoanaerobaculia bacterium
CGTGTTTCGGAGTAAATCGTGATCGCCATGAAGATCAGCTGCGCGGCGATCGAGACATTGCTGAAGTTCTTCAGCGTCACGATGCGGCGCCGCTGTCTGCTATCGCGATTCGGAACGATAAGATCTCGTTGGCTGCGCATATGCAGCTCTTATCGCAAGGGCGCTGCCAAAAGGAGTGTGCATGGCGAAGGTGGGTATCGTTGGGACCGGCTGGGGAACTCGTGTGCAAGTACCGACGTTTCGCGAAGCCGGACTCGAGGTTGTGGCGCTCGCAGGATTCCATCGCGGCAAGACCACGAAGATCGCGGAAGAGCTCGGCCTGCGCGCGTATGAAGACTGGCGCGAGCTCGTCGCAGCGAACGACATCGATCTCGTCTCGATCGTGACGCCGCCGTCGGAGCATCGCGAGATGGCGCTTGCAGCGCTCACGGCCGGAAAGCACGTGTTGTGCGAGAAGCCAACGGCGATGCACGCGCGCGAAGCAGAAGAGCTCGTGAGCGCGGCTCACACGCGTTCGTCGCAGCTCGCGCTCATTGATCACGAGCTGCGCTTCCTCCCCTCCTGGCGCGAAGCACGCGCGCGCATGAGCGAGCTCGGCGCTGTGCGTTACGCGGAAGTGCGCTACGCGAGTCCGAGTCGCGGCGATCGCACGCGCGAATGGAACTGGTGGAGCGATGCGAATCGCGGCGGCGGAATCTGGGGCGCGGTCGGATCGCATTTCGTCGATGCGCTGCGCTACTTCGGAATGGAAGTCGAAGCAGCGCAGGCCATGATTCGCACGATCATCGACCGGCGTCCATTCGGCGAAGGGACGCGCGAAGTGACGTCGGATGATTTCGCATCGGTCGATTTGCGCTTGCGCGGCGGCGCGCTGGCGGTGATGAATTTCAGCGCGGTGACGTCGGGCCCCGACGAGATGAGCATGCTCACGATCTACGGCGAGCGCGGCGCGATGCGTTTCGTCGGCGAAGAGGTGTTGTGGTCGAGCGAAGGAAACGCGTGGACCACGCTCGCGGGTGAGGCGATGGCGAATCATCCCGGCAATTCACCCGGCGGTGCATTCGGCTCCGGCACGCTGCACCTCGGCCGCGCGTTGAAAGCAGCGATCGATGATGGCGACCGCAATGCGCTCGCACCCGCGGCGACGTTCGAAGATGGATTGATGCAACAGCGCGTGCTCGATGCCGCGCGCCGTTCGTCATCGAACGGCGGCGGCTGGATCTCGATTTCGTGAAGCTCAGAATTTGATCGCGATTTTTCCGAAGTGCGTGCCGCTCGCGATCGCGTCGTACGCCGCACGAAACTCATCGCGCGCGAACACGCGATCGACGACCGGCTCGAGCTTCCACGCTTCGATCGCGGCGTTCATCTCTTCGAACGTTTCGCGCGGACCGACGGAAAGTCCGTGCATCACGGCCGTGCGCCGAATCGCTTTGCGCAATTCGAAATCGACGGTCATGCCGCCGAGGAAACCGATGAGATAGACGTGACCGCCGGGGCGAATGGCATCGAGCGATCGCGAGAGCGTGTCGCTGCCGCCGACATCGAGCACGTGATGCGCACCTTCACCGCCCGTCAGTTCGATCACCGCTTCGTCCCAGTTCGGCGTCGTCTTGTAGTTGATGAGATGCGTTGCGCCGAGTTGCCGTGCGCGCTCGAGCTTCGCATCGCTGCTCGACGTGACGATGACGCGTGCGCCGAGGCGATGCGCGAATTGCAGAGCGAAGATCGACACACCGCCGGTTCCCTGCACCACCACCCAATCACCGGGCCGCAGATTTCCCTGAGACAACGCGCGCCATGCCGTCACGCCTGCAATCGGCAGCGTCGCGCCCTGCTCGTCGGTGAGATGCGACGGCATGTGCACGAGATGCTCCGCGCCGGCGGTGATGTACTCCGCGAGCACGCCATCGCGCGGACCGCCGATCGATGCGCCCAGTTGCGCCTTCGTCGGCGTACCGCTCACCCAGAACGGCCGCATCTGCGTGAGCACGCGATCGCCGACCTGGAACCGCGTCACACCATCACCGATTGCTTCGACGACGCCCGCGCCATCGGAGAGCGGGATCAGCGGGAACGTATGTCCCGTCGCGTAACTCCCCTGCGCCAGCACGAGATCGCGATAGTTCATCGACGCCGCGCGCATGCGCACCAGCACCTCGCCTGCTTTCGGCTCGGGCTTCGCACGCTCGGCGAGTTTCAGATTTTCCAGTCCGTCATTTTGTAGTTCGACTACCCACATCTTTCGCGACTCCTTTGTTCGAATATTTTCGAACGATGCTCGCCAAATATAGTTCGAATTTTTTCGAACAGTGTTTCGAACGCGTGAACGATTGTTCGAATTGTTTCGAACAATGGGGCCGGCCACGCGTTACACTATGGTTCGAAATGACTCGAACAAGGAAACTGGTCCTGACGAACGTGCTCTACGCGCTCAGCGATCCGGTGCGGCTGCGCATCGTGCGGCATCTCGCCGACGAGGGTGATACCGCCTGCGGTACGTTCGGGATCCGCATGCCGAAGTCGTCGCTCTCGCATCACTTCAAGGTGTTGCGCGAATCGGGCGTGATCGCGACGGAGAGCGAAGGCGTGAAGCGCATCAACTCCCTGCGCCGCGCGGAGTTGAACAAGGCGTTCCCGGGATTGCTCGACTCGGTTCTCCGCGCGTGAAGTCCGCGCACCGGCGCTCTGCGAGCTGAAGAATAACGCGACATTTTTGTGAACAGTCGCTCTTCGGAACCAATCCGCGCCCTTCCCGTCTCGCACGCGCGCGTGCATCAGACCGCACAGCGCGACGTGTGACGTCCATCATCATTTTACAGATTTCATTACGGCAATTTTGCCGGGATGCTCGAACTCCGTCATGCCGTCGATGCGTACCTCCGCCGATGCTTCTCTCAGGAAGAGAGCCCGCGCGTGGCCGAGCTCGCCGTTCTGCTGCGACTCCCCCGTGAGCGCCTCAGCCGCGACTTCGCCTCGGCCTACGGCGTGCCGCTGTCCTCGTATCTAAAGCGACGCCAGATTCGCCAGGCGCAGCGCCTCCTCGCATCGTCCGAACTCTCGACGACGCGCATCGGGTACCTGTGCGGCTTCGGCACGCGCCGCACCTTCTACCGCGCGTTTCGCCGCGGCACCGGTTTGTCCCCCGATCAATACCGCCGCATGCACGCGCACGAAATGTCCCTAGCCGCGCCGGTTGCTCCGGCGCCATCTTGAACGCAAGCAATCGCAGGCCGGCCGGCGAACAAACTCAAGGAGGTTTCTCGTGAAGCAGAGCAAGTGGCTCGCAGTACTCGTCGTGTCTTTTTGCATTGGTGCAGGCCCGCGAATGCTGGCGCAATGCACGACTCCGTTTGCATCGCAACCTACTCCTCCCGGCACTGATGACGTCTGGATCGACGACTCGATCCCGGCAGGCGCCTCCGTTACGGTGGGCAGCCTGACGTGGGACACGTCGCAGTACGCAACCGGCTCGCAGTCGTTCGTGCACAACGGCTCCGGTACGAACTCCGTGCGCGTCGAAGGACTCAACAAATTCATGAAGTTCGGCACCGGCAAAGCCGTCGTGTACGTGCTCACGGATCCGTGTGCACCGCCGCGTGAGATCAAGCTCACGTATCGCACCGCGTTCCGCACGGCGTACGTGTACTGGGGCGAGAATCTGATCAGCGGCGGCACGAAATTCCGTCGCGGCAACCTGCCGACGGCCGGCGTGTGGACGCGGCTCGAGGTTCCGATCTCCAGCCCGCTGAACATGCAGGGACAGGCGCTCGAGTGGCTGCAGATCGAAACGTATGACGGCCGCACGTGGTTCGATCACATCGGCACAGACGATGTCGGGTGCACGCCGAGCGTCGCTTCGCAGCCGTCGATTCCGGCAACCGATGATGTGTGGATCGACGACGACATTCCGGTCGGCGCGTGGTTGTCGTACGGCGAGTGGTATTACTCGCAGGCCGCGCACGGCACGTTGTCGCTCGCGTATCCGTTCTTCGGCTCCTCACCGATCAGCGTCGTGCGCGCGGATGATCTGTCGCTGTACGTCGACACCGGAACGGATCTCGTGACGTATGTGATGCCGACGAGTTGCGCGACGTTGAGCGAGATCAAGATCACGTGGTACGCGGGAGTGTTGAGCGGGAGCGCATACTGGGGCAGCACCGGGATCGGAGGAGAAGCGACGGCGGTTTATATGGGAGCCAATCCATCGTCCGATGTGTGGACGCGGCTCGAAGTTCCGTCGGCACTGGTCGGTCTCGAAGGACAGAACATCACGTCGATCAAAGT
>JBQCJC010000673.1:0-5903 GCA_051953135.1 Thermoanaerobaculia bacterium
AAAGCCGATGTTCCGCGCGGAAGTGAGCGGCGGCAAGGAACACGCGGTTTATCTCTACGACGGCGCCGATCTCAATGAAGAGTCGCTGTACACATTGCGGCGCGGCACGTACCGCATCACGAAGAATTTCCTCTATTCGCAAATCATCTCTTCGCATCCCCTCGATCGTTCACTGAGAAAAATGCCGGTGCCGCGCTACACGCTCGCGGCAATCGATTACACGCTCGTCGCGACGAAAGAGAACGACGCGAAACTGACGATGACGCAAACGTATGTCGGCAATCGTCCCGGCATTACGGTGCTGTCGCTCGATCTCTACACCGATTTCTACGATCAGAACGAGAAGACGCGTTACACGCACGTGCGCAGCGTGAAAGACGCGAACGGCAAAGAGCTGCCGTTCGATCATCGCAAGAACAAGCTCGTCGTACAGCTTCCGTCCGCGCTGCCGCCGAACGCGGCCGCGAAACTCACGTTTGAAATCGACGGCGATTTTCTCGTGCATCCCAACAGCGACAACTTCTGGCAACTCGGCGTCGAAGAATGGCTGCCGCTGCCGAGCGTGCTCGTCGAACAGTCGTACACGATTCACTCGATCGTCAAAGTGCAGAAGCCGTACATTGCATTCGCGCCCGGCAAGACCGTACGCCGCGGTGAAGAAGGCGAATACAACGTCGTCGAGAACACGATCGACAAGCCGGTGCAATTCGCGGTCGTGCACGCGGGCAAATATTCGATCGACGAAGAGACGCGCAAAGGCGTGACAGTTCGCGTTGCAACCTACGCGGGCAAGAACACGCGTGCGATGAAGCAGCTCACGAATCTCGCGTTCGGTGTCATCGAGACCTACGAGTATTTCCTCGGGCCGTTCCCCTTCCCCGAGTTCAACATCATCGAGATCAATCTTCTCGGCTACGGACAAGCACCGCCGGCGACGATGTTCATTACCGCCGAGGCATTCAATCCAATTCAGGATGAAGCGAATCGCATTTACTCCGGCGGCATCAACGAACGCTTCGCGCACGAGATCGCCCATCAGTACTGGGGCACCGCGGTGAAGATGCCATCGAACGAAGAGCAGTGGATCACGGAGTCGTTCGCCGAGTACTGCGCCGCGCTGTTTCTCAAGATGGCGAAGAAAGACGGCAGTTACGAGATCGCGGTGCGCAACTGGCAGAGCGATGCGGCCGAGGCATCGAAGTACGCGACGATCGCAACCGCGAATCGCATCGAAATGCCCGACGACTACGACACCGCATTCTTCGCGCGCACGTCACTGATGTACGACAAAGGCGCGTACCTCCTCGCGACGCTGCACAAAGAGCTCGGCGAGCAAACCTTCCTCACGTTCCTCAAGTCGTATCAGACGAGCTTCCGCGGAAAATTCGGCTCCAGCGAATCCGTCGCCGGACTGCTCAAGTACATGACGAAGAAAGACTACGCGCCGCTCTTCGAGGATACGTTCTGGGGAACGAAGATGCCGGTGATGCCGAAGTAGTTACCGTTCGCGTCGCATGCGACGCAAGCGAATCACTCTGTGCTATGAAGCGCCGTCATGCTGACGGCGCTTCTGCTTTCTGCCACGCTCACTTCCGCACAGACTGCGATTCTTCCTCCGGAGATTCCGTGGAACGGCGCCAGTCGCGCGCTCATGGTGCCGGCGTCCGATCCGTGGGTCACGCCCTCGGAAAAGAACGCGCTGAAAACCACGCCGCGCTACGACGAGACGATCGCGTATCTGAAGCGCCTCGTCGCCGCCTCGCCGAATCTGCGCATGGTGTCTCTCGGCAAATCGCCGGAAGGCCGCGACGTGTGGATGGTGATCGCGTCGAAGGAAAAAGCATTCACGCCCGACGCGATCAAACGCACGAAGAAGCCGCTCGTGTTCGCGCAGGCCGGCATTCACGCGGGTGAGATCGACGGCAAAGACGCGGGCCTGATGTTGCTGCGCGACATGACCGTGCGCGGCACGAAGCGCGAACTGCTCGACGGCGCGAACTTCCTCTTCGTGCCGATGTTCAACGTCGACGGCCACGAGCGTTTCACGCGCTACTCGCGCATCAATCAGCGTGGTCCCGTCGAAGGCGGATGGCGCACGACCGCGCAGAACTACAACCTCAATCGCGATTACATGAAGGCCGACACGCTCGAGATGCACGCGATGCTTCGCGCAATCGCGACGTGGCAGCCGGATCTCTACATCGATCTGCATGTCACCGACGGCGCTGATTATCAATACGACGTGACGTACGGCTGGAACGAAGAAGCGGGATGGTCGCCCGCGATCGCGGCGTGGTTGCGCGCGACGTTTCGTCCTGATGTCGACCGCGCGCTGCAGACCGCGGGTCACATTCCGGGACCGCTCATCTTCACGGATGATCCGCTCTCGGGCATCGCCAGCGGACAGACGGATCCGCGACTCTCGAATGGCTACGGCGATGCGCGACACATGGCGTCAATCCTCGTCGAGAATCATTCGCTGAAGCCCTACGATCAGCGCGTCCTCGGCACATACGTTTTCCTCGAACAAACATTGCGCACGATCGCGCGCGAAGGGTCCGCATTGCGTGCTGCAACCGAAGCGGACAAAGCGCGGCACATGCAGAACGTGCCGCTCTCGTGGCGTGTCCCCGAAGGTCAGGTCCCCGAAAAAATCGAAGCCCTCGGCGTCGAATCGCGCAAGACGCTCTCGCCCGTCAGCGGTGGCGTGCGCATCGAATGGCTCGGCAAGCCGGTGAAGACGATTGCGCCGTTTTCGAAAGCGACGGAAGTCGCGACGAGCGTTTCGCGTCCGCGCGCGTACTGGATTCCATCGGCGTGGCCCGAAGTCATCGCCATGCTCGATTTACATGGGATCCCATACGAACGCATCACCGCACCGCGCGAAGTCGATGTGACGATGCTGCGCTTGTCCGATCCGAAATTCGCGACGTCGCAGTTCGAAGGACGCGTGCGCGTCACCGCGAGTGAAACGCGCGAGAAGCATCACGAGCGTTTCGCCGCGGGCTCTGTTCGCGTTTCGACGGAACAGCCACTCGGCACGCTCGCCGTGTTGCTGCTCGAGCCGTCCGCACCCGACTCTCTGTTCCAGTGGGGATTCATGAACTCGATCCTCAGCCCGACTGAATACGTCGAGGGTTACATCATGGAACCGATGGCGGAGAAGATGCTGGCCGAGGATCCGGCGCTCGCCGAAGAGTTCCGCAAGAAACTCGAAAGCGACCCCGCATTCCGCGGCAGCGCGCAGCAGCGACTGCAGTGGTTCTACAAACAAACGCCGTTCTACGACGAGCGCGCATTGCTGTATCCGATTGCACGCGAAGAGTGATCAGCCGCAACCGCACACACCGCCGTGACCCGAGCAACAACCTGATTTCTTCGAGCAACTGAAGCACGACGGCGAGCGCGTGCCGTCGCAACAAAGCAGGCCATTGTTCGTTGGCGGTGGTGCGCTGATCGAAATCGCGTGCGTGCGCACGCCGCTGCCGCATGCGTTGCTCGCGGTCGTGAGTGTCACCGTGTCGCTGCCGGAGCGCGTCGCTGTGTAGCTCACGGTGCGGCTCGAATTGCCACTCGATGGCGAGATCGAATTGCCGAGTGACGACGTGAGCGTCCACGCGGTTCCGCTGGCGACCGTGATCGACAACGTGGTCGTGTCGCCGGTCGCCATCGCAACCGGACCGGTGAGCCCGGCGAAGGGCGCTTGCGTGAGATTGACGATCGCCACCGATTCGATGCCGGCGCCGCAGGACGTCGTTGCACGTCCCGAGTACGCGGCACTCGCCGTCGCCGTGATCGCGCGACTTCCCGAAGCCGGCAACGCCGTGCCGATGTTGTCGATTGAAACCCGCGCGGTTGGATCGGATGCGGCCCACGACACCGTCACCGTTTCCCCCGAGCAAGCGCTCGTACGCGAAGACGTGATCGACAGTGTCGGCTTCGTGCAGCTCTTCGCACCGATTCCCGCGGCGCGTCGCTTCGATGGTGGTGGCGGCATCTGCGGCTGGAACGGCGGTGTGAAATCAATCGACGTCACCGGATAAATCGAAAGACCATTCGGTGATTGGCCGCGTTGTCCCTGCAGAAAATCGAAGAAGCCGAGTCCCTGCACCTGTACAGCCATGCGTGCGTCTTTGAATTCCGTTGTTGGCGAAAGCGTCCACTCCGCCTCCGAGCGTGCGGTTGAAATCTCGCTCGAAAAGCGGCTTCCGCCGATGCAATTCACCGAAGGGATCTTTGCGATGATCGTGCGACGCAGGTCATCGGACAAGACGAGCTGAATCTCGCCTTCCGGCGTGAGCGCGTATCCGATGAGCGTCGCGGTGACGGAGAAGAGCGTCGTTTCGTCCGGCGCAACGCGGGCGTCCTGCGGCAGCGGACGCGGCATCGGCACGGCCTGCATCGCGACGATCGAGGTCGGAAACGCGGTGGGGTTGATCGACGATGCCTGCGCATCGGTCGCGCTTTTCACGGTCGCACGCTCGACCGGACAAGCGGCGATCGCGACGCGCGAAATCGCAAGGATGGAGAGCAGCAGAACGAGCTTTCCGGAACGCATGCAGGGAGGAGACACGGAACGACGGAAATTGTGGCGCGGATCGCGCGATGGGAGCAACAGGCCCATCTGTTGCAAAATGCGCCCCGCATGACGAAACGCGTTGTACTTGCTCTCGTTACTCTTCTTCTCGCAACCGCGGCGTTCGGGCAGCTCGATCCGCTGCGAAATCTCTCCGGCACGGCGGCGGATCCCGGCGACACCTCGCCGTGGGTGCGCAACTCGAACGGACGCTGGACGTTCTTTCACGGCTTCGACGCGCACATCACCTACGTGAGCGAGACCGGTCCCGAGGAGCAGCGGAACGAAATCTTCTCGACGAACTGGTTTGGCGCCGGCGCGGCGCTGAGCTCCGATCGCGGATTCTTCCTCGCGCGCGGCCGCGTCTCCCTCGAACCGTACACGGTGCCCGAGGAGGGATACCCGCAGATCCTGCAATACGTCTCGGCGGAAAACGGCGGCGAGCTGCTCGTTGACTCGATGCGTCCGCACGACCTCATCGGCGAGGCCGCGATTCACGCGGGATGGCGTCCGTCGTCGACGACGCTGTTGCATGTTTACGGCGCGCTCGTCGGTGATCCCGCGTTAGGTCCGCCGCAGACCGCGCTTCGTTCGTCGGGCGTCGATCTCGCGGAAGCGCCGTTCTCGTACGACATCGCCGATACGTTCTACGACTCGACGAATGTCGTCACCGCGGGATTTGCAACGCGCACGATCTCGCTCGAAGCGAGCGTCTTCCACGATGCCGTGACGACCGGCGATCACACCGAGCGCGATGACGACACCGACATGGATTCGCGTTCGTATCGCGTGACGCTCACGCCGTCGAAGACCGTGAGCCTGCAGGTGTCGCGCGGCGAGCTCGGCGAAGATCTCGCGCAACGCGACATCACATCGGCGTCGATCTCATTCGCCGGACCGATGGTCGCGGTCACCGCGCTGTGGACGCGCCGCGAATTCGCGGAGCTCGATCTCGATGCCGAGACCGCGTACGGATTCGAGCTCGCGATTCGCGGTTCGAAGAACACATTCATGGGCCGCGCGGAGTGGGTCGATCGCCCGTTCGGATTCCCCGTGCAGCCATTCGGCATCGGCACCGAGCGCAGCACGCACTACGCCGTCGGCTACATCTTCGATTTCGTGAATCACCCGACGTTCCGCGGCGGCGCCGGTGTGAACATCGACTACCACACACAATCGCGCGAGCTCGAAGACATCTACGGCCACAAACCACAATCGATCTACGCGTTCCTGCGGTTTAGAACGGGGAACTAACTAAGGAGGAGCGGGGGGGGCTTCGCCCGGCCCCTTACTGCCATGGCGGGCGGAGGCGACCCCGCCCCACACA
>JBQCJC010000674.1:0-14765 GCA_051953135.1 Thermoanaerobaculia bacterium
CCCAGTACCGAATAAAGTGACGCATTGGGCAGGATCTCGAGTGTCTGTCCATTACATGCATACCAGCCCCGTGGCACCACTCCAAACGCAAACGTACGCACTTCACCAATGACCGGCATCGTCCAGTCGACGGATTGTGTCGCCAGGATGTAGTTCAATTGCGGCGCACTGGCGGTTAATCCCGATGCGCCCGAGTTGATTGCGCCTAACGGATAAATGCTGCAATTTTGAATCGGAACGGCATTGACGAGATTCGGTAAGTTGAAATTGGCGTTTTCGACGCCGCCGTATGTGGTTCCGATGCTCTGATAAAGCCATCCGTACGTGTCGGCGCTCAGTGACGAGCCATCGCACAACAGCCAGCCCGGTGGTACATAAGTACCCGCGAATAACCGAATTTCCCCTGCATACGAGCCCATAATTCGTCCTTACGCCTCCGGATAAATGCCGACCAACGCAATGGCATAAGCAATCGCGAGATACGTCATCGACTCGCCAGTCCCACCGCCTTCAGCGCCCAGAGATCCTGCCGAACCGCCGACGCCGACCGGCGTACGTCCCTGTAAATCCGGCAGCGCAAACGTCGATGTCCCATCGCCGCCATACGTCGTCCCAATCGCCTGAAACAACGCGTTGTATTCACTCACCGGCAACTCCTGTCCATTACACGCGAGCCAGTCGTTCGGAATGTCATTGAACGGAAATCGTCGAATCTCACCCACATAAGGATCAGCCATGCACTTACCTCCAATTCATCTGTGAGCCGCGGAGCGAAGGAGGATTGTAAATGCGGCGAGCGGGAATTCGGGCTCCTGTGTCACTCACATCAGGAGGAGGCTTGCCATGCTCACTCGCCGCGTCACAGCACTGATCGTGTTTCTCATCGCCCTGCCAGTTCTCGCACAGACGAGATCCACGTTTACGTTTCAACAGGAAAACGATTCGTACTTCAGTGGAACGGATCGCGGATACACGAACGGCACGCGGCTCTTGTGGACCTATACGCCGGCCGCGGGGTCGCGTAGTGAGCGCATTGCGAGCTGGCTCTGTCGCGGCGCATCGGACGAGACGTGCACGCGGGAAGTGAGCGCCGGGATTACGCAGACGATGTACACGCCCGCAAATCTCGAGCGCTCGACGCCGGTCGTCGGCGATCGTCCTTACGGCGGCTGGTTGTTCGGCACGATGATGTTCGACGCGATTCGCGACCGAAGCGCGGATCATGTCGAGATCTCAGTCGGTGTTGTCGGCCCGCACTCGTATGCGAAGCAGGCGCAAATCTTCATCCATCAACACGTGACGCCGCAGGCTACGGATCCCGAAGGCTGGGACAATCAGATCGGCGAGTGGGCAGGCGTCCTGGCGAGCTATGAGCGCAGCATCAAACTGCTCCCGCAACAGACGCAATCGGGAATCGCATGGTTTGACGTCACGCCTGCGCTCGGCGGCGCGGTTGGCAATGTGTTTGTGAATGCGACGGCGACGACGACGGTGCGTCTCGGCTACAACCTGCCGAAGCGATTCATCCCGCGTTCGATTCAGGCAACGCCGATCACCGCGGATATCGCGCCTGCACCGAAACCGATCGCACCGAACTGGGACGTCTATGTCTTCGGCGGCGGCAGCTTGTCTTACGTTCAGCGCAATCTCTTCATTGATGCCGAGGATTCGACGTATCGGATTTCGCGTGAGCCGAATGTGCAGAGCTACCGCGCCGGCGCATCCGTTCGCGTGGGCCGCGTGCGCATCGCCTATCAGCACTCGTGGCGCAGCGCTGAGTTCCGATCGCACGTTCGCCGGCTGACGCCGGTCGCCGGACAAGCATGGGACACGATTCTGTTCAGCATCGAACCGAAGCCGTAATCGAGATTCATCGCCTCCTCTCCAAAACTTTCGTGGCACCTCGCGCCACCAAAGTTTCGTTTCCGTGTCTGTTGGGAATTGAGAGGAGTTTCGATGCGAACCACTGCTGCAGCGTGCCTGTTGCTGCTCGTTCTCTGTGCGATGTCGTTGTACGCCGCACCGCCGGAAGAGAGCGTCGATTCGAGCGACGTTTCATCCACCGACACCGCACCGCAAAACACCACCACCACGACCCCGAGCACCACGACGTCGATTCAAACGACCGCGCCGGGATGGCTGCCACTCGTGCGGCTGGCCGCGACGTTCGGGCCGTTCGCGTTTTTGTTCATCGCGTGGATCGTCGCGATGTCCGTGCACGTGTGGCTCGTGCGACGCGAACAAGATGAGTTTCCGCTCATGCGAGGCACGCGCAGTCCGCAAACGATTCCGATCGTGCTCAGCGTCGTGATCTTCATCGTTCCGCTGATCGTGTTCGCGTTCTTCGAATTTCGCGCACGGCGAGAGATCAGTCTCGGCACCGGAGGCGTCGTCGATCAATGGCTGCCGGTGACGCGACAGGCTTGGCTGTCTCTCGGTCTCTGCCTCTTCCTCGCCATCATCCCGTGGCTCTTCGCGCGCCGCGCCGACACCGTTTCGTAGGAGGACCGACCCGTGGCGAACTACCTCATTGCCGTCGGCGGAACCGGTCAGCACGTCGCGCTCGCCGTCGCCGATTACCTCGCTCTCGCGCACGAAATCTACTCACCCGAGCAGTTCCCATCCGTCCATCTCATCCTCGTCGATGCAGATCAGGCGGCGGACACGACGCAGCCTTCTGCGTGGCAGGAAGCGCGCGCGCGTCTCGATCTGCTTGGGCTTCTCTCCGGCGACAGTTTCGAATGCGTGCCGTTGCCGGTGAGCTCGCAACTCGCGGGCACGCGCCGCATGTATGAATTCGTGAATCGCCTCGGCGTGTCATTCGGACCGAATGCCGCCGATGCATTGCTTCTTCACGAGCAACGCGAAGTCGATGTCACCACCGGCTTCTACGCACAGCCACGCGTCGGCGCGATGATGGCGGAATGGCTTTTCAATGAAGTCGCGCGCGGCGAAGGCGTGAATCCGCAACTCGCGCGCATCCTTCGTCTCGCCGGTGATCCCGGGAATCGCATCGTTGTCGCAGGATCGGGCGTCGGCGGCACAGGCGCGGGCTTCGCGCCCGCACTCGTGCGGCGCTTGTCGAACACGACTGGTGGTGCGGCGCTGATGGCGCTCATGGCGACGGAGTGGTTCCGTCTCTCCGGCGCGTGTGGGAATCGTTTGTCGGAGGCCGTGCAGAAAAGCAACGCGAACTCCGCGCTGTGGCATGCCGCGCACTCAGGTGCCGACGGCGGCGTGCGCACGATTCTCTACGGCCATCCGCAGGTTTCGCGCGCGCCGGAAGAAGAGTGTCAGAGCGGCGCATTTCAGGCGCGCAAGAAGAACCTCACGATTCCGTACTACGCCGCCGCGGCCGCGATGTCCTTCTTCGCCGGCGATGCTGCCGCAGGTACGCACGTTCCGGCCGCGTCGCTCGAAGGTGACGTCGTCGCGTTGCCAAAAACTTTGCGCATCACGCCGCGCGTCACGTTGAAAGATCTCGTCGATTCGAACGTCGAAGCGGTGGGGCGTCTCACGCTCGCCGCGGAGTATTTGCGCGGTCCTTATCAGGGCTTCGTGTTTCCACTCGCGTCGCTCAGTGGTCGCATCGACGCGCTCAACTCCACGGATCTCGCGCGACTCGAAGGTCCTCTCACTGCAAAACGCGCGGCGCTCCACAACCTCGGCGTTTCGGACGAAAAACTTCCGGTCGTGCCGCGCTCGTATCGCGGCTTGCCGACGTTGCGCGGCTGGATTCGCGGAAAGATCGATCGTGCGTACGACCTCTGGAAGACGGATCTCATCGCCGCGAACGCGAGTGCTGCAACGCATCAGGGCAACGGAACCGGCGATGCTCATGCCGCAACGCTGCTGATTCGCAAGATCAACTACTCGGGCCGCGTTGCCGGCGGTCATCTCGTGCCGATCACACCCGCGCACGTGCAGGAGCTCGTCGTCGTCGATGACGTCGACGTCTCCAAAGTTCCGGCTTCCGATGCGGTCACGCTCACGCTCGCGGACATCTTCGGCAAATGGCTCGATCGCAATGTCGATGAGAAGAACGAGATCGCACGAGCGCTCGTCGAGGACGATCGCGTGCGTCGTCCGGTGCTCGTGTACGGAGAGAAAGGTGATCGTCCGCGCGAGTGGCTGAAGCGCTGGCTGCTGCTCACGAATCTGCTCGTCGAAGGAAAGCTCACGATCGAGTCGAAAGAGCTGCCGTTCACGAAAGGACGCGTGTTGTCGTTCCGCGGCACACCGATCGGCGAACTCTCGAACGACTTCGTGTGCGTGCCGCTCGTGAATGGTCACTGGAACGATGAGCGCGTCGTCAGCGCACTGTGCGATTCCGCGTCGCGACTCGACACGCTCGCGACGTGGTGCCGCACCGTGGCCACGGTCGCGTTGTGCAAGACCTCGCGATTCCCCGCGTGGCTCGAAGTGCTGCAGTTCGCGATCTCGAACTTCGCGGGATCGGCGAAGCAATCGACGACGCAATCGATTTCCGTGCGGTGGAGCGACGACTCCGTCATCGCGCTCCCGCTTCCGAACGCGACCGGTGTCGAAGGCGCGAAAGATTGCGTTGTTGCGATTGCCGAAGCATTTCTTGGGAAGCTCGGATCGCGGCCGCCGTACACCGAGATGTCGCCGAGCGTCCGCAACATCATTCACGAGATCGAGACACGCGCTTTGTCCGTGCCGAGCCTCGATGGCGGACCCGCGAAGACGATCGTCTTCGCGGAGTTGCTGTCACCAGCGGCTCGAGATTGTCTCTTCGGCGAAGTGGTGATCGACGTCGCGGCGCGTAACGCGTGGATGCTCGATTCAACGCATCGCATCGTCACGTCACTCACAGGCGAAGTGCTGACCGAAAACGTCGGATGTTTTCGCACCGAGCAGAAAACGAAGTGGCTCACACCACTGCGCCGCGAATATCTGCCGCTGCTCACGTCAGGCGTGGTCGACGTGCGCACGGACGAGCAGGGACAGGAACTGCGCGTCACGCTGACGGTGCACGGACGCACGTTCGTCGAAACGTACTCCGCATCGCGCGTGCGCACGATGAACCCGCTGCTGCTGCAGTGGCCGGCGACCGTGGCCGATTCTTCCGCGAGTCTCGCGTTCGTCTTCGATCTAGAGGATCGAAGGTACGGCACTCCGGTCGCGCACGTGCTGCTGCACGACCGCACGATGAAGACCTGGAGTCGCTCGACGGCAATGCCGCGCCGTCACTCGCTGCACTACGTCCCCACGAATGGCGACATCCCGCACAGCATCTCGTTCGATGCGGAGCAACGCGACATCGGATTTCTGAAGATCGAGCGCCGTTCGCATCATCTCGATGATGTCGAGCAGCGCGTGGCCGTCGACTTCGGGACCTCGGCGACAGTTGTAGCGATCGATGCTCCGGGACAGACCGAAATTCTCGATCTGCTCTCGATCGGCGCCGATGCAACGAATGAGCTGTGGAAAGGGCAGGCACTCGAAACGTTCCAGTGGTACGGCACGCGCTCGCTCGACGCGAACATTCGCGAGAAGCGCCGCGCGCCCAGCGCGCTCGTGTTCCTCGGCTCATCGAACGATGCTCGACCGGCGCGTCCCGTGTTCGGCGATCACGTTCTGCTCGATCAGGACGACTGGCAGTGGAAAGACGCCGGAACGTCGCTTCTGTACGACATCAAGTGGACGCGCGACCGTGCATATCGCGAGGCGTATCTCGTCAATCACCTCGAGCAGTGTCTCGCCGCGGCGCTGAACAAAGGCATTCTGCGCAGCCGGCGCTTGTCGATGCTTTTCACGAAGCCGCTGCGACAGCGCGCGCGTGCATCGGAGTTCGTCGGTGAGATCGAAGGCGTCGCGAACATCATTCGCCAGCGCACCGGCATCACGATCGAGCCGCATTTCGCGTACGAGTCCGCGGTCATCGCGCCGGAGTCGGCGCCGAACTCCGATGCCATCGTGATCGCGGATCTCGGCGGCGGCACGCTCGATCTCTTCGCGCGACACTTTGGCGAAGGTCGCAAGGAAGGTGTGCGCGATGTCGTGTTCGAAAGCGCACGCATCGGCGGTCATTCGCTCGTCGACTGGCTGACGCGCGATCTCAACGGCACGCAACTCGCGGAGTATCGGCGAAAACTTCGCGTTGGCAACGGCGATCCGATCGATCAGCAAACCGCGGCCACCGCGGCGAAGTACTTCGACATCATCAAACGCTTCACCGCGCTGTGGATGGATTCGGTGTGGCGCTACTGGACCGACGGCCGGCCCGGACGCGTGCACGTGCAGTTGCTCGGCATGGGCTGGTCGTTGCCGTCCTCGCCGGGCGATCAGATGGCGTTGCATCTCTCGGATATCGCACGCTCGATCGGATCGAGTCTCGAGTACTCGAAGTATGAGGATCCGACGCTTCCCGGAAATCCGAAGGAGTTGCTCGCGCGTCGTGCACTCTCGTATCGCACCGGCACGAGCAAGCAGGACTTCGTCATCTTCGAGCCGGTTTCGGTCAACGGTATCGAGCTCACGGTTGCGGGTGATGTCCGACGCGATGACGATGCACTGAAAGGTCTCGGCGCGAACACGCCTGCGGTTGCCATCACCGCCGCTGGCCTCGATCGCATTCGAAAACTCACGGGCGAGCGCGAGGAGATCGTCGCCAGCGTTCGCGACGACACACGCACGGCGCTGATGACGCGCTCGATCGGCGTCGACAAACACGACGGCGCGGTGCTCGAAGGTCCGAACGTGTGGGTTGCGAGTCCGCTGTCGATCGCTGCCGAAAACTACACGCGCAAGGTTTTGCTGCAGAGGCATCTATGAGCGTGATGGCCGTGGTTCTCGTCGCTGCCGTGTTGTTTGTGCTCGCGATCCTCGGGTTTGTCATCCAGGCGCGCAAATCCGAAGCGAGAGTTCTCGCGGCGCTGAGTCGCGTGGAAACGACGTTGCGTGATCGTGCAAACGCGAACGTTCCATCGCGCAACGATCTCGACTCCGTGCGTGCCGCGCTCGCGCAGAACATCGTCGACGCGGAAAGTCGTCTCACCGGGATCGTTCAGAAATCGCAGTCTCGCGAGCGATCGAATCAAACGCCGGCATACGTTCCATCGAAAGCGCCCGCGGTCGATCGATACGAAGAAGAGCCGCAATCCGTGCAGGACGTCGTCGGTCGGTTGACCGAGATTGCGAATCAGATCCTGCAGCAGAGTCCCGCGCCGATCGAAGTGATTCGCTCGAAGACGAATCACCTGCCGATTCAAATCCATCCGCCGTCGTCGAGTGGAGGCGATCAGCAGGGATACGTCGTGGCGCAACACGCGGGGAACTACTACGCGCTGCCGAACGCGGTGAAGCCGACGAGAGTGCCGGATGCGTGGTTCAACCGAAGTGACTTCGGATTCAATGACGAGATTCAGCGCGTGATGTCGCTGCCGCGTCTCATGCGCAAAGGGAATGACTACGTCGTCGACGAGCCGGGAGTGTTTGCAAAATGACGACGCTCGCGATGGCGGCACCGATCCGCGATCACCGTACGTCGTGGGAGCCGTGGATCGCGATGCTGGTCGCGGCCGCGCTCTACCTTCGCGTTTCGTCCGGACAACTCGGCGGTCTCGTCGCGCTCGTCGTCGAGTTTGTGTTCGCGATCGCGATGCGGCAACGCTTTCTCTCGCGTACGGACGAAGAGCTCGAACTGCTCGACGAGTTGTTATCGCGCGATCTCGCGACGGCGGATCTCGATCGCGTCATCAGCAGCAGCGCGGATCGCATTCAGGGCATGTTCGCGACGGCGTCGAGCACGATCCTCGCGATCGGCATGGCCGCGTCCGCGTTTCTGCTTTTGTTTTACACGAGCAGCGGAGCCGCGGGCGGAATCGTGAGCGTCGCGCCGAAGGCGTTCGTCGCGACCGGCTTCGCGATTCTGTGCGCGCTCGCATTCACGCGCGATGCGCATCACATCTCCGCGGTTTTGATTGAGCCGTTGCGGCGACGAAAACTCACCGAGGCGCGTGTCGCGATTGTGGAAGCACCGGTGATTGATGCCGAGCCCGTGAAGCCCGCGTACGAAGAGTTGCTCGCGCAGCTCGTCTCGATGCAGGTCAGTCACCTGCAGGCATTGAACGAAACGAATCAACTGCTCTCCGCTGCCGCATCGGAACGTGTCGATGAAGAGTCGGGCACGGTGCGCGTGAAGCTCGCGAAAGGGCTCACTGAATTTCGCAAGACGGTCGAGTTGCTCAACACGTCGGTGCGATCACTCAACGAACGCATCGATGCACTCACGCGCGAAGAGTCGGGCCTGTTCGATCATCACCGGCGCGAATTGATTGCGGAGATCTCGCGATTGCCGCAGCAGGTTCTCGATCGTGCAGCGGGAATGATCGCGAGCTCCGTGTCGCAGGTCGAAGAGCGAATCGAGTCCACGATCCACCACATTCGCGACGAGGAAAGTCGTCGCGCCCGCGATCTTCTGAGCGGCGAGTTCCACTCACTGCGCGATCAATTCGAGCTGACGCAGCGCTCCGTCTCGACGATCGTCGGTCACTTCAACGAGGTCGTCTCCTCACTCGATGCACTCGCATCGGCATTCGATCGCAGTGCGAAGTCCGTCGTCACGAGCGCTGCCGATTTCACGCGCGACGCGGAGTCGCTCACATCGTCGGTCACCGATGCGCTTGCGCGTCTCGACAACGTGAGCGAAACGAAAGGCTCGCTGCTCACGCCGCTCACCGAGGCAGCAACCGCGGTGCGCAAAGCGTCGTCGTTCGTCGCGACTGACATGCGCAAGATCGCGGCAGAGCGTGAACGACTCGGACGCGTGCGAGCGAAGGTCCTCGAGCTGCTGCCGAAAGAGCAGGGGAGCTGACGATGCTGAGCCGCGGAGTCAATTACTGGATCTCGTGGGCGGATCTCACGTTCATGCTTTTCATCGCCGGTCTTGCCGCGGTTGCGGTCAGCGAAGAGCGTCGCGCGCAGACGCAACGCGATCTCGACAAGGCAAAGCAGGAGATCGAGCTCGTTCGCGCGAAAAGCAATCCATGCGCGGATGCAGGGCCGTTTCTCGAAGGATTCTCCGCGTGTGTTGGACGCGCGACGGGGCATCGCAATTTGCAGCGCAGCGGATGTTTCGTCACGGTCGGCGAAGACGTCATTCAGTTCGCGAACAACAAAGCCGTGCCGTTGCACGCGGCATCCGCGGATGCGGTCGCGGGCTGTCTCTACACGAATGCGCTGCAGTTCGCGGCGAAGGATCCGGCGTCGTTCGATGCGATCACGATTCACATCGATGGCCATACGGACTGCGTTGGTCCCTCCGGCGAGAATCAAGCTCTCGGCGCCGCGCGCGCGATGAGCGTCTATTCGCGATTGCTCGCACATGCCGAGAACGATTCGTGGCGAACGCCGGATCTGGAGCGCGCGTTTCTGAGCCGGATCGCCGTGCGTTCGTTTGGTGAGAGTCGTCCCGTCGAAGGATCGCGATGCACGAGCGCGCGCGGATGGGCGGAGGATCGGCGCGTTGTCGTGTCGGTGCTGCTTGCGACCGAGCGCAACGGAGGACGGTCATGATCGCAACAGCCGTCCTCATTTCCGTCGCCGTTCTTCTCGGATTCATCCTGCGCGACATTCGCCGCGCGCGCCGTCATCAGTTGCACCTGCAGCGTGAAAACGAAGCGATGCAGCGCGAGCTTGAATCGCATCGCGTCACCGCGCAGTCGATTCTTCGGGAGTTGCAGAACGTATGAAGAAGTACGCCGCGATCGTCTTGTCCTGTCTCGCAATCGCATGCGGCGGCAACGATGTTCCTCTGACCGCGAACTGCAAGCCGTTCGTCAACGTGACGGTTCCTCCTGTGCCCAAATCAAAACCCGCAAAGACAGTGCAGTCGCACGATGTCGTGCAGGTTTACTGGGATGTGTCGAGCTCGATGCGCGACTTCGCGCGTGTGAAGCGAGCGTCGAAGACCGCGGAGGAGGAAGCCGACGATCTGACGCCGGTCGTGAACGCGCTCGACAGCAGCGTGCTGCTCAACGCACATGCGCAGACCGTCGAGCAATACGGCGTGGGAGAAACGATTGCGCCGCTTGCGAGTGCGGCCGCTGCATTGCGTCCCAATGCGAAACGCACGGCGCTTCATCTTGCGGCAGAGCAGATCGGCACCGCGCTCGCGAGTGGCACTGCAGACGCGGCTGTCGTCGTGTCCGACATGGAGCTCGATACTCCGCCGCGCGCGTCCACTGCCAATGCCACCGTGTGCGGAGGAGTCCACTTGCCGGCGACTCCGCTTGCAGGCTCATTGTTCGGCAGATGTTTCGAAAGCGCGACTCTCGCGGCAGGCGATGCGCGGCTGACGCGCACGAATCTGCTCGCGCATGTTTTTCGAAAGAGCAGTCACGGTCGCGAGCTGTTCATCCTCGTGCTCGCAACGAATCGCGAGTTCGGACGACGCATCTCGGATGAGATGGTGAAGCGTCTCGATTTTTCGCGTTCGGTGATTTTTGATTCCGGTGCGGTGGCTGCATCGAACGTTCGCGAATGCAGGCTCACCGCGCCGGATGCGAGCATGCTGCGCACGGCGAACGGATGTGGCGCGAAGTGCTTCGACGCCACCGCACAAATCAGCGGCGAATGCGATTTGCAGCAAGTCACCAGCGCGTGGGTTTACCCGACGGGCCGCGGCGCCGACGGTGTTGCGTTCGAGGTGTTGAAGAAAGCGCCGAATCAAAAGGCCGACGCGGCTCGCGTGCAATTCGCGATTCCGTGCTCGACTCCACCAGGGCGCTTCGAAGCGATGGTGTCGTTCGACTGGCGGCGTCGCGCGATCGATGAATCGTTCGCAGAGAAAGCGAGTGTGCGCGATCTGTTCGACAGTCTTTCCGACGCGATCGCGCGAACATCGGCACCACGGCGCGTGCGCATCGGAATCGAGCTGTCGAAATAAACAAAAACGCCGGCCCCGCAGCCGGCGTTTTGTTTTCGTTCAGTGCCTCAGCGCAAACGATGACGCGGTGGGCGTGGTGCGGAGTAGTGGTGGCGGCCGCCGCCCCATCCGCCCCAGCCGTAGCCGATGGAAACGCGCGGGCCGTACCAGTAGGGGTCGTACCAGCCGTACGGGTAGAACCACGGATTCCAGGAAGGGCGGACGTACACGGTGGTGGAACCTCGGCGATTGCGACCGCGATCGTCTTCGCCGCGGCGATAGGCCTGATCCATCACGGCATTGAGCACGTCCTTCGAAACGCCGGCATCAGTGAGCTCGATGATGACGTCCGCATCGACGACATACTCGTCGCGCGATTCGCGCAGGAAGCGGATGATCGCTTCGTCGTTCACGCCGGCTTTCGACATGCGAATGACGTCGTCGATGACCGTGGCGCGGTCGCGCTGTTCGGTGCGTTGCTCGTCGTCGGTCGCGGGAGCGGGCGTGGTGGGCTCGGTGGCGAGTACAGGGAGAGTGAGCAGAGTGGCAGCGGCGAGTGCGGGGAAGAGTCGCTTCATGAGATCTCCTTTAGTTGCTGTGGCGCGCTCATGCGACGGCTGAGCCAGTCGCGCTCTCTCTGCGACCGCTCGCGCGCGAGTGCGAACGCTCCTCTGCCGAGGACAACGACGTCCGCGAAACAGGGCGGCGCGAGAAAATCGAAGGCTCCCTGCAACTATTTGCGCGCATCTACGAATAGTGTCGTAGACGCCGGCCGGAAGGCGTCAATCCATTTGCGGAGTGGAACGATGTCCTTCCTAACTTCGGTTGCCGTCCGACGTCTGTTCGTTCAAATGAAACTCGGGATTCTCGCGCTCGCGCTGGCCGTGCTTGCCGTTCCTTCGTTCGCACAACAACCCGCCGCGCGCGTTTACACGCCCGCCGATTTCGCGCAATTCGCGCCTCGTACCGCGCTCGATCTGCTCAATCGCGTTCCCGGTTTCGCCATTAAACAAGAAGACGAGGACCGCGGCCTCGGCGTCGCCACCGGCAACGTCGTCATCAACGGCCAGCGCCTTTCCGCAAAATCGAACGACGTCGTGACCGAATTAAGCCGCATTCCCGCGGCGAACGTGGAACGCATTGAAATTGTCGATGGTGCGTCCTTGAATATCCCGGGATTATCGGGACAGGTTGCGAACGTCATTGTGAAATCCGCCGGAATTAGCGGACAGTGGGCTTATCGCCCCGAATTTCGTTCGTATTACACCGACCCACTGTTTACCCGCTTCGAAGTTTCGGTCAGTGGCACGCAAGGCCCCGTGCAATACACGATCGGACTGGAAAATCGCGCGAATCGCAGTGGCGCCGGTGGGCCGACGTGGATCTTCAATCCGGATCGCTCATTGTTCGAAACGCGACACGAGGAATGGCGAGGTAATGCCGAGCGTCCGCGTCTTAGTGGCCGGTTTGTTTATGACGGACCAGGAACATCGAAAGGGAATCTCAATCTTTCTTACGGCCGTCTTTATTACGACTATCTTGAAGACGGGACGCGTGCGAACGACGACGGCACGCGCACACGTCGCGTGACGGAAGATCAGCACGGGCAGGATTATGAGATCGGCGGCGATTATGAATTTGCGGCCGGAATCGGACGATTGAAGTTAATCGGCGTTGGCCGCGGAAATCGTTATCCCGATGAAGTCACGGTCGTGACGCGATTTGCAGACGGCACCGCGAGTGGAAATCGATTTACGCAGGTTGGCGACGAACGCGAATTAATCGGCCGCGGTGAATATCGATGGAATCGCGCGAATGCGGAATGGCAAGTATCGGGAGAGGCAGCGTTCAACAGTCTCGATAATACGTCGCGACTGTTCGAATTAACGCCAGGCGGTGGGTTTGCGGAAATCCCACTGGAAGGCGGCATCGCGAAAGTCGATGAAGATCGTTACGAGGTCATGGGCAGCTATGGCCGAGCATTGTCACCCAAAGTCACAATGAAAATTGCGGCGGGTGGCGAATATTCGCAGCTCGCACAAGTTGGTGCTGGCGGGACGACACGGACGTTTTATCGTCCTAAGGGCGAGTTTTCCGCCGCTTGGAAGGTTTCGCCGCGAACGGATTTGAATTTCAAGCTCGCGCGACGCGTAGGACAGCTGAATTTCTTCGATTTCCTTGCGTCTGTAGACGTGGCGAGCGATATCGAAAACGCGGCGAATCCGGATCTCGTGCCGGAACAGAGCTGGGATGCCGAGATCGAAGCGGTTCGCAATCTCGGCGCGATCGGGACCACAACGTTGCGTGTTTATGGCCGGCAGATCGACGACATCATCGATTACGTTCCGATCGGCGTTAGTGGCGAATCACCCGGCAATCTCGATCGCGCGACGGTGTATGGCATTCACTCGCGCAGTACGCTCAATCTCGAACGAATTCGTTGGAACGGTGCGCGCCTCGATCTCGAATTACAGTGGCAGGGAAGTAAAGTCGATGATCCATTGACCGGCGAGACGCGGCCGATCAGCAACAGCCTGCAGGAATCGGCCAGCCTCGAATTTCGTCACGACATTCCTAAGACCGACTGGGCGTGGGGCACGGATTATTACTATTCGCTCTATGCGCACAATTACCGCCTGACAGAGAAGGGCCGTCTGTGGGAAGGCCCGGTGTGGGGCGACATTTACATCGAGCATAAGAACATCGCGGGCCTCACTGTGCGCGCGGCGATGACGAATCTGCTCGCCGCCGACAGCATGTGGGATCGCGTCGTATACACGGGACGTCGCACCGATCCGGTCGCGTTCATTGAACATCGCGATCGACAAATCGGGCCGATCTTCTCGTTCCAGATTCGCGGGAAGTTTTGAATTAGCGAAACAATGCTTCGCATCTATCTTCCTCGGAGGTTGTATTTCCTGGCCACATTGAATCTGAAAGCCGTGCGCGTTGTGCGTGTAGTCACGACTTTGCGTCGATTATGGCAAGACATTCCGACGCGTTGCTTGGCCGGTGATCTCGGTTGGTGCTCAGGCATCTGTTGAAAAGATCGGTAAGCGCAGGCGCCATGACAGGAGGTATCTCTATCGCATGGTCGCGCATCGTAACCGCAACGGCAGCTTCGGTGTGTTGATTAGCATAAGGTTCGATACCAGTGAGCATGTTATAAACAACCGCACCGACCGAGTACAGATCAGCACGCGCGTCGAGAGGTTGCCCAATCAGTTGTTCGTATGGTGCCCAGTGCTTGCTTCCGAGGAAGCGGCTGCTAACCGTAAGATTCTTTTCGTGTGTGAGACTGACGATGCCAAGGTCTAGTAATGTTGTCTGCAAACCCTTATCGTCGTCTGCTACGGCGATGTTTCCTGGCTTCACGTCGCGGTGGAGCGCTCCAGCGGCATGAAGTGCGTCGAGTGCGGTGAGCAGCTGTTTTGCGATCTGAATAACCTTAGTTGGCGACATTCCCGTACGTGGAATAACGTTTCTCAACGATTCGCCTCGGGCGACATCCATAACAATGAAGTTGTGGTGCGGGCGAGATGACGCAAGCATGAATTCATAGATTCGAATCAGATTTGGGTGACGCAATGCGCTAGCCAATCGGTACTCGCGCTCGATTCGAATGACCTGGTCAGGTACCATTAAAAAGTGTGGTTGAAAGAATTTGATCGCTACTGATGCGCCCTGAGCTAGTTCTACGCCCGGCGGCACGTCGGCGACAATTGCGCTCCACACCTCGGCGGAAAACCCGATACCCAGTCGCTTTTCGAGAACGTAGTTTTGGACTCGCAGGTCTCTTTGTAATCCGCCTTGGCTGGGCGGTTTTGGTGGAATTATTATAGGGGCGGGCGGGCTTTAGACGCGGTCGAACGAT
>JBQCJC010000675.1:0-2427 GCA_051953135.1 Thermoanaerobaculia bacterium
CAACCGACAACCACCAACCATCTATACTCCCCCCTCGGGTCAGCAAACCCTCATGAGCAGAGCGATCGTCTCGTACCTCGCGCAGCGGCCGGATGCGTCCACGTTTCTCCTCTCGACCGATGTCGAGCGGACACTGCGTGAGTTGTTCGCGGAGCCGGAGCGGTTGCTGCCGCAGCCGTACAAGATCTTTCCTGCCGATGAAGCGCAGCCTCCGATCCTCGGCTTTCCGGTCCTCGACTCGCCTGTCCTCAAGGATCTCGATGCGAAGCTCGATCGCTGGCTCACCGAAGAAACCGCGTGGCAAATCAATCGCGCATTGCAGAAAGACAAAGCGCAGGCGGCATTCGCGACGTACGTCGGGACGCTGATCAAAATTGTCGAGAACGCGCTCGTCTCGAATCTGCTCAGCGACTATCACGCGATCTTCTGGCTCGCGCATTCGCTCGATGTGGCGAAGCAATTCTCCGCGCTGCCGCGCCGCATCTCCGCACGCGACACGCAAACCGGCCGAGCCCTCGGCGACACCCTGAAGTACCGCATCTTCGCGCGCTGGGTCGCGGAAACGCGCGAGCAGATGAACCAACTCGTCACGCGCGTCGGGACGATGCTCGAAGGCGAAGAGCTGCGCGGCATGCAGTTCTTCCGCATGCTGCAGGACGACGTTCTCATCTTCACCGAAGAATTCATCGGACCCGATCTGCGCGAGCTGCGCAGTTTCATCGTCGGCTATCTGCGCCGCGACTTCGCGACGTTTCGCGATTGCTTCGAGCGTTTGCGCAACGCGGCCAACGAAACGCTGCAACGCGAGCGCACGTTTCGCGCGGTGCTGCCGCTCTTCGGCGCAACGCCGGAGAACGGCGTCACGCTCGCGCTCCTCCTCGATCCAAAATTTCAGAACTTCCTCTTCGAACATCCCGCACCGCAGAACGCGATCACGCGCGAAGAGCGCGAGCAGTTCCTGTTGATCGCGCGCCGCGTGCAGGAATTCGCGGTACTCAACCAACTGCGCCGCGGCATCGTGTGGATGAACGTGCTGCCGGACGGCCAGGTCGCTTCCGCCGATCGTCGCAGCGGCACGTCGTTCTCGCGCAGCACGCGGCCGATCGACTTCGGACGTCCCGGCGTCGTCGATCCGATGGTGCATCGCTTCGGGATGATCTACGACATCTCCGCCTTCTCCGAAACGCTCGGCAGCATTCGCCGCGGCGGCGAGAAGGAAGAGATTCGCTCGTATCGGCAGATGCTGCTCTTCCAGCGCCGCCTCGATGCGATCGCGCAACGGCACCTGCTGCAGTTCGAAAAGTTCCTCGGCGACGGCGCGTTCTACACCACGCGCCGCGCACTGCGATTGCTCCGCGCCGCGATCGAGATTCAGCGCTTCTACAGCGAGATGAAGCGCAAAGGCTTCTCGTTCAACAAGGGCATGCGCATCGCGCTGAACTACGGCTACTACCGTTTGCTGCCGATGAAAACGACGGCGGAGACCGGCGATCGCATCACCGAGTTTTACGGTCACGGCATCGTCGAGCTTTCGCGCCTCACCACCGGCAAAGCGAACAAAGAGATCGAAGAGATCGCCGGCTTTCTCATCGCGCACGGCTACGATCCGCAAAAAGTGCAGCAGTTCTTCGCGCCGCTCGCGCGCGGCGTCGACGTCATCGATCACCGCCAGCACGCGCGCGAGTACTACGCGTACATCGATCCAAACGGCGGGCTCGTGAACGAAGGCATCGTTGCATCGATGAACTTCATTCAGGAGTTGTCGAACGAGATCGGCGCGGAAGCGACGCCGATCTATCGCATCCGCACCGAGTACGGAACGTATCTCGCGTTCGCACCGGAGTTGCCGGGAGTCGAATACGCGGGCGCGCGCTTGTTAGGCATGGTCGCGCTGAAGGGTCTCGACAAGATCGAAGTCGCGGAGCTCGTGTCGTTCGCGCCGGGCGAAGTGGAAGACGCGACGCCAATCGAAAGCACTGATCCCTTCGTGCGCCTTCTACGTCAAGAGTTCCACCAGGAGCAGGAAGAATCGGGCTCGGTGTGGGACGCGCGCGCGCAGACGACGACCGAGCGTGTCATCGAGACAGAGATCGTGATCTGCGTGAAATCCGCCTCTTCCGACCTCGGCGACGAAGTGCTGATCGGCGAATGGGACCCGCGCTCGGATGATGTGCGTCGTCCACTGCGTCTACCCCGTGGAGATTTCCAGCGTTTGTTCGCGCTCAAAGGCGAGCTCAGCGCGGAGATTCTCGCAGGCCGCAAAGACAGCGTGCGCGAGATGTACGAACGCCTGTCGATGAAGAGCCTCGCACCCGACACGGCACTCGCTCCGTATCGCGAGGAAGGCGGCTGGGACGCGTACATTCTTGGGGATGTGGTGGAAAAGCTGTAGGTAGTTGTTGGTTGGTGGTTGTCGGTTGTTGGGGG
>JBQCJC010000676.1:0-3398 GCA_051953135.1 Thermoanaerobaculia bacterium
CGCCAACCCCGCGGCCAACCGTCCCAATCCTCCGCAACCACGCCGGCCGCCGGGGCAACGGTGCCGTTCGGTCGGTCGGGTGGACGCGGCGCGGCGCGTCTAACTCAGCGCTGGATGATCCACTCGCGATCGAGTGCGTCATCCGCGTTGAACACGCAGTCGTCCTTCGACGATTGCAGCAGACCGGGACTCTTCCACGTCTCCGGAGCGAACGTGCGATCGGAACCGGCGCTGACCAGCTGGTAGCTCTGGCCATCGGCGCCGCGCACGTAACGCAGCTCGTTGCCCCACGCATCGCGCAGTGGCAGCGTGCGAACGTAAATCGGCTCCGTGAGTTTGCGCAGTTCTTCCATCGTGGTCGCGGCCGGGTATTCCTTGTGATCGATCTTGTAGGCTTCGAGCACGATCTGCACGGTGCGCATTTCGCTGATCGTGTGCATGGCCATGCCACTGCGGTCGACGAGCTTGCGATTGCGCGTAGTGATGTCGCCGGCGAGGACGACGGGGACGATGAGGGCGACGATGATCACGATTCCAGTCAGTCGTTTCATGAGTTGTTCTCCAGTCGAGTGTATTACTGGACTAATACAGTAGGCTGCTGTACCGAGATCGTCAAGGGGACGTCGAAGATTTTTTTTCGATACAGTCCCGATCGATGAATACGAAAGTTCTTCTCGCCGCCAGTGCGATCGTCCTCGGCGCCGCCGGCATCGCCGCGACGTTCGCGCCGCAGGAACTTGCGGCGGCGCTCCGCTTCCCCGCTGCCGCAGCGCTTCTGATCCAGCTCCTCGGCGCGGTCTATTTCGGATTCGCCATGACGAACTGGATGGCGAAAGGCAGCTCGATCGGCGGCATCTACAACCGTCCACTGCTGGTGGGAAACATCGCGCACTGGTTCATCGGCACGATGGCGTTGTTGCGCGCCGGCGCGTATGCACCGGCGGCGGTTTACGCGGTATTCGCGGTGGGTTTCGGGAGCTTGTTGTTCACGAGCCCGTCAACGCGTTCATGATCTTCGCGTTCCCCGCGATCAATCGATGAATCCTCGCGTAGAACTCGAGCGGCACTTTCTGTCGCGCGGCTTTCGCGGGATTCATCATTGAGCCTTTCAGCTCCTCTTCGCCCGAGACCTTGTCGCGCGCGAGCTCATTGCCGTTCGCGTCGTAGACGATCGCTTCGAAGTCGTAATCGAGATTGATGTTGTTGAACGTGTCGGACTTGAACTCGCGCATGATCACGGCGAGCGCGCGATTCGCGTTCGCGCTCTGCACCGCGCTCGCGACGTTCGCCGATGCTTTGTCGCGCGACGCCGTGACCTTGAATCCCGCGGCTTCGAGATCGCGCTGCACCGTCTCCTGCACGATCGTCGCGAACGGACGCTTGTCCGTCGTCGTGACGTTGAACGGCATCCCGTAACCGTTGCGCTGCTCGCCGACGAAGTTCGCCGGCTCTTCGCCGCTGATGATGTACGGCCGCTGATCTTCGATCGCGAAGAGCAGCACGACTTTGCCGGCGCCTGCATCGGAGCGATCGACCGGCAGGTAGTTGAACGCTTGCGTGTTGCCCATGACACAGCCGCTGAGGAGCAGGACGGCACAAAGCGCAGGAAGGATTCTCATGCGCGAAGTCTATGAAAGACGGATGCCGAACGTCTCCTCGAGCACGTGCGGCCACTCGGCCGCCGAGACCGGAATCTCGTGCTTCGCGCCGTTGGCAGTGAGGATGAGCTTCGAGTCCGCGAGCGTGACGCGGCCGGTATCCGTCACCATCGAGCAGATGCGGCGCTTCGTGAAGTGCGAGTCGGGCGAGTACTGCTGGTAATCGCACATCGGCGCGAATTCATGCAGTGCATGCGGTTCGAGCGAGAGCAGAAATTCGAGCGACCACTCGTCCTCGTGCATCGCGAAATAGCGCACGGCGTCGTCATCGAATTCGAGTCGATAGATGCCGTGACGATCGTGCTGCGGCTCGGTCGTGTCGAGCGACAGCGGCAGGAGAAACGAATCGCCGAAGCCGACATCCGCGAGCCACCGTGAGCCATCGTCGAGCGTGACGAGCAATGCCATGTGATCG
This sequence comes from Thermoanaerobaculia bacterium, assembly GCA_051953135.1. Classification (GTDB taxonomy): domain Bacteria; phylum Acidobacteriota; class Thermoanaerobaculia; order Gp7-AA8; family Gp7-AA8; genus QHVT01. The sequence continues at coordinate 2,074 of JBQCJC010000676.1, forward strand.
AACGGCGGCCCGAGTCCCTCGCCTTCGGACATCGGCACCTGCGCCTGCAGATACTTCACGCTGAACCCGAGCGATCGCAGCAACGCGCTGAATGCCGCGTTCAACTCGTAGCAAAACCCCCCGCGTTCTTGCTCGACGATCTTTCGAATGAAGCGCGCCTCGTCGACGACGATCGGGCGCTTCCAGTGAATGTCGAGATTCTCGAACGGCACGCTGCGCAGATGCTGTTCGTGCAGCGCGCGCAAGACGTCGAGCGACGGCGTGGGCGCGCCGGTGTAGCCGATGCGGGCAAGGTACGCGTCAGTGAACGGTTCCGGCATCAGGATCGCGGAAGAGTAAGAGAGACGCAGCCGCGGCGGCGAGCGTGTCGCGATTCGCCACCGTCGGATCGATCCACACGCGGCCCTGATTCACGGTCTCGACGACGGCGATGCGCGTGCCGTCGCGCAGGATCTCGAAGCCGAACGGCTCGCTTGATGCGATGCGCGAATTCGGCGCGCGATGAATCGACTGGATCTCGAACGAAGGTCCGCCGATCTCGCGCAACTCACCGCGCAACGACGGCTCGGCCTGACCGCTGCGTGCGAGCACGAGCACCGATTGCGTACGTCCGCGATCGAAGCCGCAGACGAGCAGCGGATGGCTGCCGAGGGATGGATCGAGGAAGACATCGGCCTTGCCGACTACGAGCTCGCGCGCGTGACACTCGATCGCGATCGAATTGAGTTTCATGCGATACGCCTGATCGCTCTTGCCGATCTGCAGGATTCCGGTATCGACGAGAAACGAGCGCGTCGTTCCTTCATCGACCATCGACGTCGACCACTGCCCGAACGACAGCGGCTGATTCCAGCGACGCGGATTCGCTCCGCTCACGGAGTAGGTATCGGGAGGAAGATCGAGCTGCACGGTCGCGCATGCCGCGGTGAGCACGACGAGCAGAATCAGGAGTCGTTTCATGCGAACGACGATACTTCAGTTGCGCGTGAATCCCGTATTGCCGATCTTTTCCGCCGGTTCTTTCGGCGTTCCGCGCTTGCGACTCTCTTCGATGCGCGCTTCGTTTTCGGCGGGAACCACGAGCTGTTTTGCGATCTGCGCGCGTGCACTCGCGAGATAGACCTGCACGCCTTTCTCGGCGTAGATGCGCTCGATCTCCGCGGCGTCGGCATCGATGACGATGTAGTCCTCGACACGCGTCGACCAGATCGCGAAGAGCCCGTTCTTCTGCGTTTCGATGCGCCACGCCATGACGTGATTATGGCTCCGACGCGAAACTCGGAGCGCCGGCTTTCAAGCCGGCCGGGTCGCCGGTCTCCCGACCG
>JBQCJC010000677.1:0-4099 GCA_051953135.1 Thermoanaerobaculia bacterium
CGCCTCTCCACATGCTGCGCGGTTCGCACAGGTATAGTTCGCCCGTTCATGTTCCAGGTCGTTGTCCAAACCCCTGATGTCGTTGGCGAGCGCATGGCCGGTCCCGGCATTCGTGCGTGGCACATCGCGCGCGAGCTCGCGAAGCATGTGCCGACGACATTGATCGCGAAGAGTGAAGGCGCGGCGCCGAATGATGTGCCGCTCATCGAGCACGGGACCGATGCCGCGCGCGCCGCGATTCGCGATGCGTCGGTGCTGATCGGTCAGCCGGCGCGGAACTTTCGCAAACGCCGCCATCAGAAGATCGTCTTCGATCTCTTCGATCCGCTCGTGCTCGAGTTGCGCGAGCTGTACGGCAATCTTCCTTCTCTGCGACAGCGCGTACATCTCGCCGCGGAGTGGTGGCGATTGTCCGAGGCGCTGCTGCGCGCCGATTTGCTCGTTTGCGCCGCACGCAAACAACGGCGCTTCTACGAATCGCTGCAAAGTGGCGACGCGCCGTGGCTCGAGATTCCGTTCGGCATCGATCTCGACGAGACGCGCGCGTGCGAGAAGCCGAAAGACAATGTCGTGATCTGGGGCGGGGGAGTCTGGGAGTGGCTCGATCCCGCGACCGCGATTGACGCGGTGCAGCGCATCAATCACGAGGGTTTGCGCGCGAAGCTGCTGTTCCTCGGGCGCACGCGTCCGAATCGCAATCTCATCGATCGCCGCCGCGATGATCGCTTCGAAGAACTGCTCGCGCGCGGTGGCGCGCATGTTGCGGCAAACGAAGAATGGGTGCCGTATCGCGAGCGCCTCTCGTGGCTGCGTGCGGGCAAAATCGCTATCATGCTCCACCGTCGTACGGCGGAGGCCGACTACTCGATTCGCACGCGTCTCTTCGACGCCATCGCGGCCGGAGTTCCGGTCGTTGCCACCGCGGGAGGATTCGCGGCGGAGCTGGTCGAGCAGGAACGCCTCGGCATCGTCGTACCGCCCGGAAACACCGATGCCGTCGTCGCGGCCATTCGGCGCCTCCTGACGGACGACGCATTCTTTTCCGCCTGCGTACAAAATCTCGAGCGTCTGCGACCGCGGTTTGCGTGGGAAGTCGTCACGCGCCCGCTCGTCGACGCGATCTTGAAATGGCAAACCTAATGTTCGAAGCGCCGATCGATGCTGCCGCCGGTTCTCCCGCGGCGCGCGTCGACGCACTCGACCTCTCGATTCTCATCGTCACCTGGAACAGCGAGCGCTGGATCGATCGCTGCCTGCGCTCGATTCCCGCCGCGTGCGAAGGGCTGCGCTACGAAGTGGTGGTGCATGACAACGCATCGAACGACGCGACGCTCACGCTCGTGCACGATGCAAACGTCATTCGCTCGTCGACGAACGCCGGCTTCGGTGCGGGAACGAATCGCGCGTTCGCGCAATCGCGTGGCCGCTACGTGTTTCTCCTGAATCCTGATTGCGAGCTTGCGCCGAACGCGCTCACGCAGCTTTTCGCGTTCATGGAATCGCATCCGCAGATCGCGGCCGCTGCGCCGCTTCTGATGGATGACGCCGGTCACGTGCAGCGCGAATTTCAGTTGCGACGGCTGCCGACGCTGCGATCGCTCGCCGCGGAAGTGCTGCTCATCGACAAGCTCTTCCCGAAGAATGCGGTGACGGCGAGTTACCGCTATCGCGAGCTCGACCTCACTGAGCCGCGTCGCATCGAACAACCCGCGGCGGCCGCGTTGCTGCTGCGTCGCGATGTCATCGACGAGATCGGGATGTTCGACGAGCAGTTCGCGCCGGCGTGGTTCGAGGATGTCGATTTCTGTCGCCGCCTCGCCGAGGCGAAGAAAGAAGTGTGGGTGGTGCCGGCGGCGCGCGTGCGTCACTACGGCGGCGCGAGTCTCGAGCACATTCGCTTCGAAGGATTCGTCGATGTCTGGTATCGCAACATGTGGCGCTACGCGCGCAAGTGGATGCGGCCGTCGCAGGTCGAAGCGCTGCGATTGATGATCATCGCCGGCATGATGCTGCGCTGCACCGTGCACTTTGTCGGTTTGCATCCGCGCGGCATTCCGCGCCAGGAATCGTTTCGCGGATATGCTCGCGTCTTGAAGAGAGCATTCGATCGTTGGGAGTGACGATGGGACGAGTGACCATCGTCCTCGTGACGTGGAACAGCGCGCGGTATCTGCCGCGCTGCATCGAAGGAATCCTGCAGCAAACGCATCGCGATTACGAGTTGATCGTCGTCGATAACGCGTCGAGCGATGATTCCGTCGCGCTCGTTGCGCCGCATGCAGCACACGTTCTACGCAACGATTCGAATCGCGGCTTCAGCGCGGCGGTGAATCAGGCGATTGCGATCGCGAGCGGTGAGCTCGTTCTGCTGCTGAATCCCGATTGTCATCTCACCGCCGAGTACGTCCAGCGCGTTGCAACGATGTTCGATGATGCGAGCGTCGGCAGTGCGACGGGCATGCTGCTGCGCGCGCGCGGTTTCGCAATCGAGCCGGCGAACGAAGTCGATTCGATGGGCATGCGCATGACGCGCTCGGGACGGCATCTCGACATTCACGAAGGTCCGCGCGATCGCGCGTTCGAAGTGTTCGGCGTGAGCGGCGCGGCGGCGATGCATCGCCTCGCGTTTCTTCGCGACGTCGCGATCGATGGCGAAGCGTGCGATGAGGATTTCTTCGCGTATCGCGAGGACGCGGATCTCGCGTGGCGCGGACGTTTGTTCGGATGGCGCGCGATGTGTGAGCCGCGTGCGATTGCGTATCACGTGCGGCGCGTGACGCCCGAGGCGCGACGAGAGTTGCCGGCGGACGTGAACATGCACTCGGTCAAGAACCGCTTTCTCCTGCGGCTCAAGAACGAAGGCTTGTATCTCTCGCTGCGTAACGCGCCGTTCGAGCTTGCGCGCGATCTCGTCGTCATCATCGCGGCGTTGACGATCGAGCGAACGTCGTTGCCCGCGTTCGGGTGGCTGTGGCGCAATCGCGCACGCGTGCTCGCGAAGCGGCGCGAGATTCAGCGTCGTCGCAAGGTGCGCGATCATGCACTCGCACGGTGGTTTCGTTGAAGATCGCCATCCTCGGCACACGCGGCGTTCCTCCCTCGTACGGCGGCTTCGAAACATTCGCCGCGGAGATGGGCGTGCGCCTCATCGCGCGAGGACATGAAGTGTTCGTCTACTGCCGCGAAGAAGGGCCGGAGCTGTGGAACGGCATTCATCGCATCGTGCTGCCCGCGGTCGCGGGACACAAATACTTCGAGACCGTCTCGCACTCCTTCTTCTCCGCGATCGATGCGTTGAAGCGCGACTTCGATGTCGTGCTGATCTGCAACGCCGCGAATGCGTTCGTGCTGCCGCTGTTGCGCGCGGCGAAAATCCCGGTGGCGATCAACGTCGATGGCATCGAGCGCAAGCGTCGCAAGTGGAACGTCCTCGGCCGCGCGGTCTACACGATCGGCGAAGCGTTCAGCGTCGGCTTCGCGAACGAAGTTGTCGCCGATGCGGATGTCATCGCCGACTACTACCGCGCGACGTGGGCTGCACCAACGACGACGATTCCTTACGGCGCCGACTTTCCGATCGAAGAGGACTCCGATGTGCTCACGCGCCTCGGCCTCACATCGCGTAACTACATTCTTTATGTGAGCCGCTTCGAGCCGGAGAACAACCCGCTCGAAGTCGTCGAATCTTACGAACGCGTCTCGAATCCTCAATCCGGCGGCGCGCCGCCACCGCCGCTCGTCATGCTCGGCAAAGGTCTCTACGCCGCTGAGCTCGTGAAAAACCTGCATGCGCATCGATCGGATCGCGTGCTCTTTCCGGGTGCGCTTTACGGCAACGACTATCGGACGCTGCAGCGTAATGCGTTGATCTACATTCAGGCGACCGAGGTGGGTGGGACCCATCCTGCACTCATCGAAGCGATGGCCTCGGGCGTATGCGTGCTCGTGCACGACACGCCCGAGAACCGGGAAGTGGGCGGGGACGCGGTCGGTTACTTCACTCTCAGACCGGACACGCTTTCGGGCACGTTATCCGAATGGCTGTCCAAACCTCTGATGCTGGAGGACTTCCGGGCATTGGCACGGAAGCGGGCCCAGG
>JBQCJC010000678.1:0-3731 GCA_051953135.1 Thermoanaerobaculia bacterium
GCGCTGAGCGCTCGCCGCTCCACTTAAACATTGCGTGCGCGGGCGCGTACACTCATTCACACGCACATGACCACGATGAACATCGTCCTCGCCGTGCTGCTCGGCCTCGGCCTTTCCGCGTCGACCGGACTGAACACGTTCCTGCCGCTGCTGCTCCTCGGCGCGGCCGCGCGGTTCGAGATCGCCGGCATCACGCTCGGCGACAAATTTCACTGGCTCACGTCCGACGTCGCGTTGATCGTGTTGATCATCGCGTGCGTTGCCGAGATCGTCGCGGACAAGATTCCGGCCGTCGATCACTTCCTCGATGCCGCCGGCACATTCCTTCGTCCCATTGCAGGCGCCGTTGCAGCCGCATCGGTCTTCACGCACGTCGATCCCACCGTCGCCGCCGTCCTCGGACTCATCGTCGGCGCGCCCACGTCGTGTGGATTTCACGCGCTGAAAAGCGGAGCGCGCGTCGCGTCCTCCGCGACCACGTTCGGCTGTGCGAATCCCGTGATCTCGCTCGCCGAAGACATCCTCTCGTTCGGCCTCAGCATCGTCGCGATCTTCGCGCCGATCATCGTGCCGGTCGCGTTGCTCGTGCTCTTCTGGCTGCTGTGGATGCTCGTGAAAAAACTGCGCCGCGATCCGATGCCTATTTCTGCGGCGCGTTGAGAATCGTAATGCGCCCTTCCGTCGACGGCGTGAGCGAACGATTCCACTTCTTCAACACATCGACGAGCGTGTCGCGAATCGGACGCGCGTAGAAGATCTGCACGCGATCCTTCGGAATCGTCTTCATCAGATCCATCAACCCGTCGCCGCCCGCGGCCAGAAAGTCCGGCATCACGACCGTGTACAGATGATTCGGATCGAGCGGTGATCCATCCGGCAGCGTCACACTCGCGATGCGGTTGCGCACGGCCTGATCCTTGTCCGCGTCCTTCGCCATGTCGATCGTGTAGCGAATGCCGCTGACCTGCAGAATGCCGCGGCTGCCGCTCGTGGTGAGCCGCATCATCTCCGCGATCTGATCGGCGGTCATGATCACGACAGCCGGATAGTTGTCGAACGGACTGACGGCGAAGATGTCGCCGTACGTGAGCTCACCCGCGGGCAGGTCCGAGCGAATGCCGCCGGAATTCATCACCGCGATCTCGGCGCCGCTCGCCTCGCGCACTGCATCCGCGATCACGTTGCCGAGCGGCGATTCGCCCGTGTACGTGCGCTTCAGCGTTGCGGTCGCGGCGACACCGAGCTTCTCATCGCGCTTCGCTGCCACGCGCTTGAGAAACGGCTCGACGGTCGCGGCGACTTTCGCGTCGGGCCTGATCGTGGTGCCGAGGAATGTGCGCGGGATGAGCTTTGCGTTCGCGGGCGCATTGCGCGGATCGCACTGATCCGTTCCCTCGTACACGAACGAGCAGAGCATCGTCAGCGGGCGAATGTCGCTCTTCACGACTTTGTCTTTGTCAACGTCGATCCACAGATCAATCGCAGAGAATTCACGGCTGTACGCCAGACCTTGTGCCGCGGGAACACCATTCACGTAGTGGCGCATCTGCGAGTGCGTGTGGCCGGCGAAGAACGCATCGATCGTTCCGGCCGGCAGTGCTTCGAGAAGCTCCATCGCTTCCTGCTGCCGGTCGCACGACTCGATCGAGTGCGGCTCATCGTTTTTCGTGCAGCGTCCGCCGATGTGCGCGGTGACGACGATCGCGTCGACGCCCTGTGCGCGCAGTTCCTTCGCCGCGTTGATCGTCGCGGCGACGGGATCGGTGAACTCGAGCGCGATGACGTTCGCCGCCATCGTGACGTTCGGCGTGTCCGGCGTCGAGAGACCGATGATGCCGATCTTCGCGCCGCCGCTGCGCACGATCGTGTATGGCTTCGCCCACGACGGCGTTTTGCCCGTCGCTTTCTCGATCATGTTCGCGGAGAGAAACGGGAAGCGCGCGATTCCCGCGTTGCGCTTCAGCGCGCCGAGCTCGTCATCGCCCGGCTTGCGCGCGATCGCGTCGGGACCGACGGGACCGAAATCGAATTCATGATTGCCGACCGCGGCTGCGGAGTAGCCGAGGGCGTTGTAGCCGCGAACGACGGCCTCGCCTTCGAACATGTTCGACTCCAGCGTACCCTGAAACATATCGCCGGAATCGACGAGCACGACTCGGTTGTCATTCTCTTTGCGAATTGCATCGACGTAGCTCGCGAGCGCGGGAAGCCCGCCCCACAGCACGCCGGCACCGCCGCCCTGCGGCGTTTCGATGTGACCGTTGAACCAGCCGTGCACGTCAGTCGTGCCGACAATGACCACGTGCACGGGTTCCGTGGCACGCGCTTCGCGCATCTCCGTGGTGCGAGACGGCACCGATGCGCAGGCCGAGGCCAGCAGGAAGAGAAACAGGGGAAGAGACCGTTTCATCGCGCGGGCATTATAGAGGCAGCATTTCACGCTTAATTTACATGAGACCATTGCATTAGATGTTCACAGGAGCAATTCCACAGCACCCGGTCGAAACGACCGATAAAACCTTCGCCGCCCTCGGACTTACACCCGAGATCATCAGCACGATCGAACAGATCGGCTTCGTTCATCCCACGCCGATTCAGGCCGCGGTGATCCCCGACGCCATGCAGGGACGCGACGTCATCGGACTCGCGCAAACCGGCTCCGGTAAAACCGCGGCATTCGTACTGCCCGTCGCGGAGAAACTCGTGCACGGACGCGGCGTGCGAGGGCTGATCCTCGCGCCGACGCGTGAGATCGCACTGCAAACCAAAGCGTTCCTCGATCTATTCGGCGCGAATCACGAGCTCACCACCGCCTGCATCATCGGCGGCGTGAAGATGAAGCCGCAGATGGATGCGTTGCGCGCGAAACCCGACATCGTCGTGGCGACGCCGGGACGCCTGCTCGATCACGTGCAGCGACGCACCGTTTCGCTGGCCGACATCGAAGTCCTCGTCCTCGACGAAGCCGACCACATGCTCGACCTCGGCTTCCTTCCGCAGATGCGCGACATCCTGCGCAAGCTGCCGAAAGAACGTCAGACGCTGATGTTCAGCGCCACGATGCCCGACTCGATCGAAATGATCGCGCGCGACTTCATGCGCGATCCCGTGCGCGTCGACATCATTCCGCCCGGCGCCGCCGCCGAAGGCATCACGCATCGTTTGTACGTCGTGAAGGAAGCGGACAAACGCAACGCGCTGCTCGCGCTGCTGCATCAGGAGCTCGGATCGACGCTCGTGTTCACGCGACGCAAGATCGACGCGGAGTGGCTCTTTCACATTCTCGATCGCCAGGGGCATCCCGTCGCGCGCATTCACGCGGATCAGTCACAGAACAAACGCGTCACCGCGCTGAAGACGTTTCGCGAAGGACAGCACCGCATTCTCGTGGCGACCGACATCGCCGGCCGCGGCATCGATGTGCCGGGGATTCAGCACGTGATCAATTTCGACATTCCGGAGAACGTCGAGGATTACGTGCATCGCGCGGGACGCACGGCACGCGGCCGCGCGCAGGGCATCGTCTCGACGATCGCGACGTGGCAGGACCTGCCGATGGTGCGGAAGATCGAAGAGACGCTCAACGAAAAAATCCCGCGATGTGCGGTCGCGGGAGTGGAAGCGTGGGAAGAGCTCGAGAAGAAACCAGCGTCGCGCGAACGCCGCCGAGTCTAAGGCGGGCCGGGCCGCCCGTTCGTGCCGCCACGACGACCGCGCCGACGAAGCGGCCG
>JBQCJC010000679.1:0-3214 GCA_051953135.1 Thermoanaerobaculia bacterium
TGGGGGGGGGTAACCCCGGCAATGGCTGGGGGGGGGGGGGGGGTGCTCCCCCGCGGTGGTGTAACCGCGGGGGGGGGGGCGCCCCCGCCGCTCCACCGGTGTTCCGAGCGAAGTCTCCCAACTCACGTCGCAAAAACTCGATCGCTTTTTCCAACTCGTGCCGCTTCGTCGCGATCGTCTGCACATCGCCACCGCAGTGCGGACACGTCTCCGTTCCGGGATAGATGTACTGCATGCATCCGAAGCAGAGATCGAGCGTCGGCGGGATGCGATTTTCATCGCGCTGCTCCGGTTCTTTCATCTCCCAGTGCGGCGGCTCCGCGATCGTGCTCGCGCCATCACCATCGATCGGTTCGGTGATGAGATCGAATCGTCCTTGATCGAACGGAGTGCCCGGCGCTTCCTGCGTCTTCACGACGCGCTCGCGCAATCCTTCATTCGCGAGTTGCTGCGCGCGGTAATGACAATACGGATTGTTGCCGGGACGTCCGAACAACACTGTCGACGTCCACGTGCAACCACCGCGACACACATCCGCGTAGTAGCACGAGCGGCAGCGTCCCCACAGTTCGTGAATCTGGCGGTCGCGTGAGAAACGAATCTCGCGGCTGAAACGCCAGATGTCTTCGATCGTGAGATCGCGCACGTTGCCGCCGCTGAATCCCACCGTTGGCAGCGATGGACATCCTTTGATCACACCATCGGCTTCGATGCCGAGCACCGCGTGACCGGCCGAGCATCCGCTCCAGTGCTTTTCGTTGTTGCCGAGACGCCACTTGTGTTCGTACGGACCGAAGTAGCCGACGTTGTTGCCTGGCTGCATCGCAACGCCAAGCGCGCGCGCTTCGTCGTACAACTCGGCGAGCAACGGCATGAGCTCGAGCATCTGATACGGCTGCAGCAGCAGCGCATCGTTATCGACGGCGTTGCCCATTGCGACGGTGAGTTGAATCTGCCATCCGCGCGCGCCGCGACTCGCGATCTCGTGAAGAATGCCGCGCATCTGCGGCATCGTGCGGCTGTGGATCTGCGTGTTGCAGCCCGCCGGAATCTCGTATTTGCGCAGCAGCTCGAGCGCGTTCATCGCCGAACGGAACGAGCCCTTCACGCCGCGAATCTCGTCGTGCAGTTCTTCGAGTCCGTCGACGGAAACGCCGCACGTGCCGAGGCCCGCTTCCTTCGCTGCTGCGATGCGCTCTTCGGTCAGCGCACGGCCGCCGGTCTGCATCGATGCGAGCATGCCGTGGCTGGTGATGCGACGAATGATGTCCGTCCAGTCGCGACGCAGATACGCTTCACCGCCGATGATCGTGATCTCGCGCGTACCAAGCGCGGCGAGTTGATCGACGACGTCGAAACACTCTTCAGTCGACAACTCAGACGGACGACGCTTCCCCGCGCGCGAGCCGCAATGCGCGCACTTCAGATTGCACGCGAGTGTGATCTCCCACACCACATGCACCGGATGTGCGTGCATCAGATCGTCCTCACGCAGTGCGCGGCGGGGAAGCGCCTCCGCAGTCATGTGCGATTACGACCCGAGGGCACTGCGCAGTTTCGAGATGGCGCCTTGCAGATCTTCACGACCGGTCTGCTCGGCCGCGCTCAGAAGACTCTGCAGCTCTTCCTTCGAAGCGCCGCTGGAGATCGCCTGATTGATGATCACGCCGTACAGCGTGTGAATGCCGCCGCCGCCGAAATACGTCTTCGCGGCCGAGAGCGCGGCTTTCATCTGCTCCGGATCATTGCTGCTGATCGCCTCGTCGATCCACACACCATACAAAGGACGCGGACGGGAACCTCCACCATAGCCAGCCATGCTTTCCTCCTGTTCGTGCTCGGACCTGTGGATGAATGTCGGGAAGGACTTCATGAATAAAGGCGAAGCGTCAGGAAGTCAACGCGCAAAAATGGCAGGCTGTGCGACGATACCCGCATGTTTTCCAGCGAGCCTGAGCTCGAGCGATTGCGCCCGCTTCTCGGCGACACCCGCACCGACGCGCTTCTCGCGCGCGAACGCCGCGAGATCTTCTCGATTCATCCCGAGCTGCGCATCGCGTCATGGGCCGGCGTCATGCTGCTCGTCGCCGCGACCGGCGTTCTGCTGAAGAACAACCTCGAGCGCATCGGACCGGTGGCGCTCGCGATTCTCATCGCGATTGCAGCTGCCGCGTGCTACGCGTTCGTCACGTGGCGTCGCGATCGCGCATCACACCTCGACGATTACGTTCTGCTCCTCGGCGCATTGCTCATGAGCGCCGACGTCGCGTTCATCGAAACGCAGTTTCACGTCCTCGGCGAGCAATGGCGTCAGCACTTGTTGCTGATCGCGATTCTGCACACGATCACCGCTTACTCCTTCAAATCGCGCATGGTGCTGTCGCTTGCGATTTCATCGACGGCCGCGTGGATCGGCGCCGATCCGCGGCTTCGCAGTGGACAGGGATTCGCCGTCGCCGCGTACATCATGGTTGCGATTCTGCTCGTGTGGCGCGAGCTCGATCGTCGTTTCGCGAAAACCGAATTCACGCGCACGATCGAGCACTTCGCCGCGAACCTCGCGCTGATCGGCGGACTCGCCGCGATCGATTTCAACGTGCCGCTCGGATGTCTCATCACGATCATCGCCGCGGCCATCGTCATCTACTGGGGCTTTCGCTCGCGCAGTGAGTGGTTCGTGCTCTACGCGTTTCTGTACGCGGTGATCGCGTTGAACATCCTGATCGTTCATTTCCTGCGATTCGAAGCAGCAGCGTTCCTGCTGATCATCCTCTCGATCATCGGATCGATCCTTGGCCTCTTCGTCATTCACGCGAAATTCAAGGAGCGTCACGCATGAACGCGCAGGAAGAACGCGAAGCCGCGGTGCGCGCGCGCTTTCCGCGTGAAGCGAACGAAGTGTTCGGACCGGCGACGTATCGCGCGAACAGCGTGATCGTGCAGCTCGTCTTCTTCATCCTCACGTGCATCGGCATCGCGGCGACGTACGGATTTTTCGACTTGATCGAAAGCCACGCGGCCGGGTACATCACCGGCGTGCTCGCGGTTGGTCTCGGCGAGTTTCTGATTCGCCGGCGCTGGTTCGGCACCGGCGTCGAATCCGCGTTGTGGCTTGGTGGATTGTTCGCGCTCATCACCGAGCTTCCGAGCTCCGGCGCGCCCGAGGCGATGCTCGTTCTCGGAGCTGCCGCGGCGATTGCAGGACGTCGCGTGC
>JBQCJC010000680.1:0-6568 GCA_051953135.1 Thermoanaerobaculia bacterium
GCCGCCGCCCAACCGGGGGGCAATTGGGGGCCGGGGGGCGGGGGGGCGCCCCCCCCGCGCTCCGTTTTTCTTTCCGGTTACTTGTTGTGCACTGCCGCGATTGCCGCGGTCCATCCCGGCGTCGCGGTACCGCTTGTGATCCTTTCGCTCATCACCGTGCGCAAAGACACGTTCGTCCGAACGGCACTCGCGGGCGCCGCGGGAATCGCACTCGGCTCGACGTGGATGCTCGCGTTCATTCGCTACAGCCGCGTCGTCGAGAAAACATCCGACGTCGCAAGCACGGCCATGTACTACTTCCCGTTCCTGCGTCACGGCGAAGCGGCGCGCACGATCACGTGGGTTGCGATCACGCCAGTCGTCATCGCCTGCGCGGTCATCGCGTTGCTGTTTCTCGTGCGCAGAAAACACATCTGGCTCGCGCTCGCGACCATCGCGTTTCTCCTCATGCACATCGCGTCGCGATTCGGATTGCCGGAGATCGTCGAAGTGCGGCGCAACTCCTCGTGGCTCGCGATGGTGATGGCGATGCTGATCGCGGTCGCGTTGTTCGAGATCGCGCGCACGAAAATCGCGAACGTCGCGATCGCACTCGCACTCGTGGTGTGGCTCGTGCGCGTGCCGGTGACGAGTGCGAACGATCGCATCATCAATTACTCCGGATACAGCGCAACCGCGATCACGGTGCTCGATCTCGAACGCCGGCTCGAACCGTTCACGTGGACGCTCGTCACGTACGGTCAGGAATTTCCGATGGTTCTCGGCAAGGGGTTTCATCTCGCCGCGGCCGATTTTCTGGAACAGTACAATCCCGAGGAGCCGCGACTGCGGATTCCGACAAAATCCGTGTACATCGTGGTCGAAAAACAACCGCATCGATTTCAGATCAACACCTGGGCCGCGCGCTTCTCGCGCAGCGATTTGCAGCAGCGCCTGCAGACGTGGTGCTTCCTCTATCAACTCAGCCATCGCGACATTCGCGTCGTGCATGACGACGAGTACGTGCGCGTGTACGCGATCGAGCGCAGCGACGAAGAAGTGCGGCAGATTGCGCAGGGGGCTCGATGACACTGACGCGATTGACGCTGCGGCGCAGACCCGAGACGCATGTCGCGGCGGTGATTCCCGCGTACAACGTCGAGCGCGAGCTCGGCGAGGTGCTGCGACAAATCCCGGCGCTCATTCGCACGATCATCGTCGTCGACGATGCGTCGCGCGATGACACCGGCGCGCTCGCCGAACGTTATGCGCAACTCGATTCGCGCATCGTCGTCATTCATCACGAAACGAATCGCGGCGTCGGCGGCGCGATGATCACCGGATATCGCAAAGCGCTCGAAACGGGCGCGGACATCGTCGTGAAAATCGACGGTGATGGACAGATGCCGCTGTGGCTCGTGCCGCAACTCATCGAACCGCTCATCGACGGCAGCGCCGACTACACGAAAGGCAATCGCTTTCGCGATCTCGCGGCGGTGCGCGTGATGCCGCGCGTGCGACGCATCGGCAATGTCGTGCTCAGTTTTCTCGCGAAAGTCGCGACCGGCTACTGGCACTGCTTCGATCCGACCAATGGCTTCGTTGCGATTCGCGCCGATGTGTTGTCGCAGTTGCCGCTGCACCTGATCGACGAGACGTATTTTTTCGAAACGTCGATGCTCAGCCATCTCTACATCCTCGGCGCGGTAGTGAAGGAAGTGCCGATCCCCGCGCGCTACGCGGGCGAAACGTCGAGCCTTTCGATCGTGCGCGTGCTGCACCAGTTCCCGGCAAAATTGTTCTCGTCGCTGATGCGCAGGATCGTGCTCAAGAATTTCGTCTACGACTTCAATCTCGAGTCGCTGCACATTCTCTGCGGATTGCCGATACTCCTCGCCGGTGTGTTGTACGGCGGATACAACTGGTGGTGGTACGCGAGTCATGGCGTCGCAGCGCCGACAGGAACGGTCGTGTTGTCATCGCTGCTCGTGACAGTCGGCATTCAGTTGCTGATCAACGCCGTGAATCTCGATCTGCAGGCCATGCCGCGCGAGCCGATGAACGGTGGCGCGCTGACCGATACCGAGACTTCGTCAGAGGTGATCGGTGTCGCCCCACGCGAGCGACCATCGCGCACCTGAGTCGAGCGCAAAATCCTGCACCAGCAGATTGAAACGATGCGGTCCCGGCAGAAACCCGCGGCGCAGAAAAAAACCGTACGCCGGATGCGCGCGCGTAACGAGCGTCGCGGCGATCGGCGTGCGCGCGGTGCGCAATGCGTGCGCGAGTAACGCGGCCGCATCGCGCGAACGATTGCGACGCCAGGCGATGTCGACGATCGCGAGCGTGTCGATGCCTTTCAATTTCGTGCGCCGCGTGACGAGATACGCGTGGTCGTTCGCGGTGATGTCGTACTGCCAGTGCGGGTTTTCGAAGTAGCGCCAGCGGAGCCACTCGGGATTTCGATCGACGTGCGCGGTGGCCGGATCATTGAAAAACTCACGCGCGATCGAGGCCATCGCATGGACGTCCGTCGTGCGCTCCACATGTCCGGCGAGCAGTCGCAACGGAAGGATGGGACGAAGGAGCACGCGCGCGCTATCCGTCACCTTCCATCCGGCGGCGGTGATGCCGCTGAGCACGCGCGCGCGAATCTGCCACGCGGTGCTGATCGGAATCACATTCGAGATCGCATCGCGCGCGTACGTCGCGACCTGCGCGAAGAGTCTGCGTCCGCGATAGTCGGGATCGGTCATCGCATCCATCGCGAATGCTGATTCGACGCGATGACCGTCGATGACGTGCGGTTGTCGCATGAATCCGAGGTGCGCGACCACACGCCGCTGATCCTCAGCGATGAACATGCGTCCGCCGCGATACGCCCACTCCCAGAATCGCGGATCGCGTTTCTCCAAATCCTCGGATGGAAAGCACCGCGCGCGTAACGCGAGAATCGCATCGCGATCCTCCGCCGTCGCCTCGCGAATCTCGATCATCGTTTCCTCAGCAGAATCACCTCGCCCGGCGCGACGATGATGTGCGCGTCGCGCGTCGTCTCGTGCGTCACGACATTCTCGAATGTCGCACGTGATTCGTTCGGAATCGAAAGCTGCGTCGATCCGAAATTCACCGCGGCGAGACCGCGGTCGAAGAATCGATACGCGGTCTTGTTCGTCGCCGATTCGACGCGTGCGTGCGCGTCGCCGAGATCGACAAAGTACGACTCGCCACGCGCGCCGCCTGCGATCGATGGCTGCGCGACGAATGCACTCGCGTCGTAAATCTTCGCGATCGCCACGATGCGCGCGATCGCCGCGTCATCGAGTGCATCGACGTAGTTGAGGTGCACGAATTCAACGTTCGGATACGCGCGCTGCGCGGGCGCGATGAGATGACGCATGAGGTACGAGATGCTGTTCCACTCGTCGCGCGGATCGAGCCACGGTCGCATCACGAACGTTCCGTCGACGGGATGCGTGATGAGGCTCTCGCTGACGTCGATGTCGACGAACGGCAGGATGTGCGCGGCCTCGCGAAAGCCCTGATTCGTGATGATCACGCCGTGCTTCAACTCGCGACGCAATGCGCGCAGGAAGCGCGCGAACTCGGCGTCGTACGACGTCGTCGGATGTCGTCGATTGAATTCCGCGAGCGCGACAGGATGCACGCTCTGGTGCGTGGTCGTATCGAGGAACACACCGTCGTAAGCAATGCCGCGCAATTTCTCCGCGATCGCGTTCGCACGATCGCGCGCGTGTTGCGGCGACGCGGGATCGAAGTAGAACGCATCGGCGTCGGATGCGCCGAGGTGACCGCGAAGAGGTTGCGTGTTGAGCAGCGCGGACGCGGGAAGCGCGCGCTGCCATGGCGTCGCGATCGATGCATAAAACGCGACCGACCATTCGTACAACACGAGCTTCGTTCCGTGCGCATGCAGCGCATCGACCTGCGCACGCGGAAGCGGATCGTGCGTGACGAGAACAGCGAAGCGTGAGTAGAACGCGAGCTCGTGCGGAGTGAGTGGAGTGTTGTAGTGGAAGGCAGTTGTCGGTTGTCGGTTGTCGGTTGTTGGGAGAGACGAAGCGAACGCTTCGTGCGAAAGCACAGACATCACCATGCCGAGGAACCACATACGGATGCAGTTGATACGCCGAATCGGTTCTCCCGACAACCGGCAACCAACAACCAACAACCGCTCGTCGGTGTCCGCCATCACACCCGCTTGCAGCACTTCCCGTCATTCATCCTCACACTCCCACCGCTACAATCCGTTTCGTGGATGCGATCGTGCTGTTCAGCCATGGCAGCGTGCTCTGCGGTGCGGAGCGCAATCTGCTCGAGATCGCGGAGCGCATGCGTGCGCGCGGCGATGCGCCGATCGTCGAAGTCGGGTTTCTCAATTACACGGAGCCGACGTTCGAGCATGCGGTGCAGCGATGCGCGGAGCTCGGTGCGACGCGCATTCTCATCGCGCCGTACTTTCTCGTCGCGGGGAAATTCGTCGTGAAGGATTTGCCCGCGCAGCTCGCATCAATCCGCGCGGCATTTCCGTCGATCGAGTTCGTCGTTGCGGACGTGATCGGATTTCATGAATCGCTCGTCGATGCGATTCTCGATTCCGCATCGCGCGCGACCGAGCCGCGGCACTGGCGCAGCTTCATCGCCGAGGCGGGCGACTCGTGCCGCGAGAATCCGAAATGCCCGCTGTACGGCGCGCCGCCGTGCAGAGTCATGATGCCGCGCCAGGTGACCGCATGAAAGCGCTGCTGCTGATGGCGCACGGCAGCCCGCGCGCCGAGGCGAATGAAGATGTGCTGAAAGTCGCGGACGTCGTGCGCGCGCGCGGCGCATTCGATCACGTCCTCGTCTGCTACCTCGATTGCAACGAGCCCGACATCGCAACGGGTGTTGATCTGTGTGTGATTGCCGGTGCGAACGAGATCGTCGCGGTGCCGTACTTTCTGCACAGCGGCAAACACTTTCTGCGCGACATCCCGAACATTCTCGAAACCGCCGCGCGCAAACACCCGCGCGTGCGCATCACGATGGGTGATTACGTCGGGCACATGCCGGAGATGGCGGACGTGTTGATGGATCGGGTGAAGGCCGCGGTGTGAGGGCTTTTCGGAGCGCCGGCATTCTGCCGGCCGGGTCGCCGTCCTCCGGATGGCGTCGGCGCTCCGGGCCGACATGGATGTCGGCGGCCCGGCCGGCTTGAAAGCCGGCGCTCCGAAGGAGCGCGCTACTCCACCGCTACCGCTTTGATCGCGCCCACCTGCATTCGCTTGCGCACCAGCAGCGTCGTGCCATCCACACCCGTCACGACGCGCTCCGATGATGTCGGCGTGTAGCCTTCAGGTTTCGGCATCGCGGTGAATTGCGGCTCCGGATCCTGCGCGCAGAAATCGCACAACCACCGCTCGATCACCACCCACGGCCATGTCGCATCGCCTGTCGAGACGAGCGTCGCATCGTCATTGCGCGACGCCATGTGCGCGTCCGCTTCGAACTTCGTGCCGTAGTGAAAACACGCCCACACCACCGACTGCGTGATCGGCTGAAACGGCACCACGCTCACCGCGCGCGAGCCCGTGATCGTCGCCACCGCCGCATCCTTCATCGACAGCACCTGCTGCCCGAGCGTGTTGAACGTGACGCTCGAGGGAAACACGTGCCGCCCCGCATCCGCGGCCGTGAACGTGTACGACGCGGGCAGCGTGGCACTCGTATCCGTCGATGTGAACTGCACCGTACCGCGATATCCCGTCGCGACATTGCCGTTCACGTCGTACGCCGTCACCGTCATCGACGACGCCGCGCCGTTCTTCGCCGCGGTCGGAAGATTCGCGACCAGCGCGACCGATGGCGCCCAGCCGAGTTGAATCACTTCGAAGTCACTCGCCTTCAGCGCGCTGACTGCGGGATTGAGAATGTCGTTGTTCCAGCGCGTGTCGTACGTGCCGCTGATGTACATATCGCTGCCGTTGTCCGCGACGATCAGTCCGTACTTCTTCATCGCTCGAAAAATCTTCTGCACGCTCGCCGGAAACGACGAGATGTCCTTGCTCGCCTTCAGCCGGAGACGCGCGCCCATCGGCAGCGCGCCCGCGGTCGATCCCGCGCGATGCGATGCCGGATAGACGTAGCCGTTCGTCGCGCGCACGGTCACGCGGAACGCATGACGAATCTCGCCGGGATTGTTCATCTCGTCCCAGCGCACGAGCCCCGGCAGAATCGCCAGACCCGCGGCATCGGCGGACGTCCACGTGTCGGGACGGCGATCGTTTCGATTCATGTACCAGTGCGCGCCGGATCCCGCTTCCCACTGCGTGCCGTTCCACCACACGTTGTAAAGCTCGTAGAGACGATTGTTCGTTTCGTCGACCATCAGGATGTGCCGATCGCCATCCTCACGCTGATCCATATTGCCGGGCTGCCCGCCTTCCACCCATCCGGTTTGCGTGATCGCCTCCGGCGGCACGGGATAAAACGGAACCGGCGTCTCGGTCGTGTGATCGACGCCGTCGGACTGCTCGGGCCAGTTCACGAAATCGACCGTCTTCTTCGCCTGCATCCCGTCGACGCGAAT
>JBQCJC010000681.1:0-5953 GCA_051953135.1 Thermoanaerobaculia bacterium
GCTCTTCGCGCGATTCGCTTCTTCGGCCTGCTGATTCTTGACTTGCAGCTCGCGCAAAATTCGCGCTTTCGCGATCGCGGACAGCGCATGCTCACGCACGCGCGCGAGCTTCTTGAGATCGGAACGACGGAACGCGTTCTCATCGCCGAAGTTGTCGAAGATGAGAAAGCCTTCCATGCGTCCGCCTAACGTCACCGCGGTGGCGAGCATCGCCTTCGGCGTCGGCAGATGCGCGATCTTGTCTCGGCCCGCGAGACGCGCCATGTCGCTCGAGTTGATGAGATAGACACCTTCCTCGAGTTGCTGCGCGTGCTCGGAGTAACGACGCATCGTCTCTTCGAACGACATCGACACGCCGCGGAAAAGCTCGGGGTCGTATCCCGATGACGCCGCGACTTCGGTGCGCCGCGTCTCGTGATCGAACATCAGGAACACGCCCTTCTCCGCCTGCGGGAAGAGGTGCATGCACTGCTCGAGCAATGTCTTCAACACGTTCTCGAGCACCACTTCGCGATTCACGACTTCGACGATGCGATCGAGCGTCTCGAGCTCGCGCGCCTGGGCGCGAATCTCTTCGGTGCGCGTGAGCACGAGGTCTTCGAGCGCACGATTCTTTCGCTGCAGCTGGCGCATGCGCCAGCGATTGAGCTGCCACAGCGCGACACCGAACAACGCGACGTACGCGAGCACCGCCCACCAGCGCATCCAGATCGACGGACGCACGGTGAACGCATACGCGAACGGCTGCGACCAACTGCTGTCCGCGTTGCGCGCCATGACTTCGAATGTGTAGCGGCGATCGAAGAGATACGCCGGCAGATTCGTGTAACGAATCTTCACGTCCGATGTATCGTCAGACCAGCGTCGATCGAATCCGTTGAGTCGCGTGCGATAGCGCACGCGCGCTTCATCACTAAATGAAAGCGCTGCGAATTCGAATGCGATCTCGTTGTCTTCGCCGCGCTCGACCGCACGCAGCACGACCGGCGGCGGCACTTCGTTGCGCTCGCGCAGTTGCGGCGTGAAGATCGCCACACCGCGCGGAGTGCCGAGGAAGATCTGACCGCGCGGACCGGTCGCGACGGGCGAGTACGCCCACGCTTCGTCATCGAGCAACCCATCGGCTTTCGTCACGCGCGATTTCAATCGCAGAGTTCGCGCATCGATCTCGACGAGTCCCGCGTTGTTGCTCGCCCACACGCTGTTGCTGTCGAGCGTCGGACTCATGCCGACGACGGGATTGCCGCTGAAGAGCGAGGTCGCGGTGAACGGCGGCACGGGCTCGATGGTCGCGAGTCCCGCACCAGTACCAACCCAGATGCGACGGTTGTGAAAGAGCAGCGAGCGCACGGCATCCGTCGGCGCGCCATTCGCGGTCGTCCACACGGCGGAAAACACCGGCTGCATGACCTCGTGTCCACTCGCACCCGCGGGTTTCGCATGCGCGGTGATCTCCGCGAGCGGAACATTCGAGCGATACAAACCGCGATCGATGGTGCCGACCCACAAATGTCCCTGCACATCGGCCGCAATGCTCGTCGCGCCACTCGGCGATAAACCCGATGCCGCGCGGAAGAGGAACCACTGTTCGTTCTCGAGGCACGCAACGCCCCAACTTCCCGCGATGCACATCGCATCGCCGACCGGCCGCGCGCTGTACGTCGTGTCGAAGCCGAGCGTCGACATCACACCGCGCGTGCCTTGCACGACGACCGGCGTGCGCACGACATTCGCGAATGGCGGCGGCTCGTTGCCCGCGAGCGAGAGCACGCTCACGCCGCCAGACGTACCGACCCACAAGCGGCCGTTGTTGTCGTTCGTCAGCGCATACACCTGTTTTGAAGGAAGACCGTCCTGCGTCGAGAGTGTGGTGACGGTGCCATGCGCGAGATCCATCGCCGCGATTCCGGCACCGGTGCCGACCCACATCGCATCGCGCCACAAACCTTGCGACGGATCTTCGGGCAACACGGCGAAGACACTCGGATCCGGTAACGCGGGCGATGTGCGCGCCGTCCATCCGACAAACGCGCGATAGCCTTTGCGCAATCGCGACGCGCCGCCGTTCTCGCCGAACCACAAGTTGCCTTCGCGATCTTCGAACATGCACCAGAGCGTGCCGCCGAGGAGACCGTTGGCGGCGGTGACGACAAGACGATCGCGCGGATCGTCTTCGTGGATGCGTACGGCACCTGTGCCGAGACTCGCGGCCCACACATCGCCATCACGCGTCGGAAGCAACGTGACGATGCGCTCCGCGAGATCGTGATTGACGAGCAGCATCGTGCCGCTCGCATCGGTACGCCACACGCTCCCATCCGCGCACCCCGCCCACATCGCCCCCTCGGCATCTTCCGCAAGCGCGGTCGTAATGCTCGTGGGACGCGCGAGCATGCGCGTGCCGTTGCGATCGATCGCACCGTTACGATCGATCGAAACGAGCGCACCACTCACTAGCCCGATGACGAGCGTGCCATCGCGACGCACGAGCATCGTCATCGCCGCCGGTTGCGGCTCGATGTTCCGAAGATCGATCGTCGTCGTTTCGAGCTTTGCGCCGCGAAACTGATATCCGATCACACCATCCTGCGTGCCGACCCACACATGGCCGTCGCGCGTCGTGACGACGCAGTTGCGGCGAATGCGCGCGCGCGTCAATCGCACGCCGCCGACATTCGACGTGAACTTCACGCGCTCGCCGGGAGCGTAGCCATCGAGCGGCTTCTCGCTGACCGCGAGTCCCGCTTCGGATGCGACCCACAGATGTTGCGTCGCGTCCTGCGCGAGCTCGCGCACGATCGGATCGCTGATCCCGTCCGTGACGCCGTACGTTTCCATCGAATGGCCGTCGTAGCGAGCGATGCCACTCGAATAGAACGCGAGCCAGATGTAGCCCTGTCGATCCTGAATGATCTTCTGGACGCTCGCGGACGGAAGCGGTGCCGTGGCGCCGCCGGGTGTGAAGTGAGTGAACGGCAGTTCCTGCGCGGCTGCCGTAAAAGACAGCAACGCCAGGAGGAGAAGCCTGCGAGGCATACGCGACAGTGTAGCAACCGCGAACGCCGTTCTCCGTACAATCCCCCGGTGGCGCGTCTTCGCGATTGGATCGACCTCGGCAAAAGCACCTGGACGTCTCTCACGACCAGTGACGTGACGAATCTCTACGTCATCGAATGGCCGGAGACGAAGAAGATGCTCATCGCCGAGCACAACTCGGCGATCGAGAACGAACGCCACAGCGTGCGACGCTGGATCCGCACGACGAGCGCGATCTTCTACGGCCTCACGAAGCGGCTCGCGCCGCATCGCCGCATTCTTTTCTTCGGCTCGTTCGTCGCGTTCTTCATCTGCCTCGCGGCAATCGCGAATGCGATGAAGAATCCGCCGTTCTGGACGTTTCTCGAAGTCGCGGCGACGTTCCTCATCATGACCGCGCTGCTGGCGATGGAGCTGATCGACAAGATCAAATTCCGCGATGAGCTGCAACTCGCGCGCGATCTGCAGGCCAGCCTCATTCCGAAAGAAATGCCGCAGAGCGAGCAGTACGAGATCGCGGCGTTCAATCGCATCGCGAACACGGTGGGCGGCGATATCTACGATTTCGTTCCGCTGCCCGATGGTCGTCTCGCCGTGTTGTTCGGCGATGCATCCGGACACGGAATGGCCGCGGGTCTCGTGATGGCGGTTGCGCACGCATCGTTCCGCACGCAACTCGAAGTCGATGCATCACCCGGCGCGATCATGGCGTCGCTGAATCGCATCCTTTGCCGCACGGGTGGATCGCGTTCCTTCTTCGCCTGCGTCTATCTGCTTTTCTCTCCGGATGGATTTTTTCTCGCGACGGTGGCCGGCCATCCGCCGATTCTGAAGATCGGCGCCGATGGCAAAGTCGCGGAGCACATCGGCCGCGGTGCGTATCCGTTAGGCGTGAAGCCAGGACTGGTCTACGAATCCGTGAGCGGAACGCTGGAGCCCGGCGAACGTTTGCTGCTGCACTCCGATGGTTTGACGGAATCGCGCAATCTTCAGCAACGCGAATTCGGCGACGACTACGTCGAGACGATCGCAAGCTGGCGCCCGAACGATTCCGCCGCCGCGCTCGTCGATACGATCGTTTCGGAGTGGCGCATGTTCATCGGCGACCTGCCCGCGGAGGACGACGTTTCGATCACCGTGGTGCGGCGCAAGTAGCGTTCACGTTCGCGCGTCTGCATCGCGCTCCTTCGTCGGTTCGATCCACGCGTCTTCGTCATCGTCGGCTTCATTCGCAACCGGCGCGAGTTTCAACAACAGCTTCGCATCCGGCTCCGGCAATTCCTGCACGTCGCGAAGTTTGCGATTGACCGCTCGCGTGCGCACGCCGAGCTGGTCCATCTGATTTCTCGCGGTATCGAGATTGCGGATCGTCTTCTTGATCACGTCCTCGAATTTTCCGAACTCGGTCTTCACCGCTTCGAGCAGGCGCCACACTTCGCTCGAACGCTTCTCGATCGCAAGCGTGCGGAAGCCCATCTGCAAGCTGCTGAGAATCGCCGTGAGCGTCGTCGGTCCCGCGATCAGCACGCCCTGCTCGCGTTGAATCTGTTCGGCGAGACCAGGACGTCGCAAGACTTCGGCGTACAACCCTTCGGTCGGCAGAAAGAGAATTGCGAAGTCGGTCGTGACCGGCGGATTCACATACTTTTCGCGAATGGTCTTCGCGGAATTGCGCACGGAGGATTCGAGTCTGCGTCCCGCGGCGTCGACGGCTTCGGCATCGCCGCATTCGTGCGCATCGATGAGGTCCTGATAGTCCTCAACCGGAAACTTCGCATCGAGAGGCAACAGCAGCGGCACATCGCCTTTGCCCGGAAACTTCACCGCGAACTCGACAGCTTCGCGACTCGCTTCCTTCGTCACGACGTTGCGCTCGTACTGCTCGGGCGAGAGCATCTGTTCGAGCAGCGAAGCGAGTTGCACTTCACCCCATCCGCCGCGGCTCTTCACGTTCGACAGGACTTTCTTGAGATCGCCGACGCCATTCGCGAGCGATTGCATTTCGCCGAGGCCGCGGTGCACTTCTTCGAGGCGTTGCGTGACGAGCGCGAACGACTCGCCGATGCGTTGCGTCAGTGTGCCTTCGAGCTTCTCGTCGACGGTGTTGCGCATCTGCTGCAGTTCGCGTGCGTTGATCGCGGCGATTTCCTTGAGCCGCTCATCGACGGTGCGACGCACCTCCGCGATGCGATGTTCGTTCGACTCGGTGAGCCGCGCGACCTGCATGCGAATCGCTTCGAGGTCCTGACGCTGCGTGGTCCCGTGTGTGGTGATCGCGCCGACCACTTCGGTGCGCGTCGTCTCCAGTCGCGCGTTCCGCTCGCGATCCGCGTTCTGCAGCGAAGTCCCAAGCGAATTGACGAGCGTGACGACTTCCTGCCGCAGCGACGCTGCCGAATTTCGCGATTCTTCGCGCAACCGCGCGATCTCCTCCGCGAGCAACTTCTCCGAAGCACCACCACGAACGAGCAACAATACGAGTGATGCAACCGCCGCCACCGCGGCAATGATCGAAATCGCGAGCATCGAAGCCTCCGCAGGAAGAGACCCGATTTCGCGCGATTGGTGGCGAGGTCAGATCGCAATGATCACGACGATCATCACCACGACGAGCAACGGCAGCAGCGCGCACCCAACAGTCGAGCGGTAGTAACGACGGTTGTACGCCGCCCGCTTCGGATTCGTGAGCCATCCCCACCCACGCGGCGCCTTCACGCCGAGCGAATGACGAACGTAGCGTTTGAAGGATGTGCGCGCAGCAATGCGCTTCCGCAGCGACGGCGTACGAATGCCGAATTTCATGAGCTTCCTCCGAAAGAGGAGAGACCCGAAAGGCAGAGGGTTGGTGGCGTCGTTCCGTGGCGCACGCTACGTGGCGTAGTCACGCGGCCCGTACTGCTACGATTTTCTGTCGTGA
>JBQCJC010000682.1:0-5323 GCA_051953135.1 Thermoanaerobaculia bacterium
CCACATGACTCAAAACCGGCGGGGCTGAGAGCCCGCCGCTCCACTCAAGCCCTCGTATCCACGATCCTGCGCACCTTGCGCGATGTCGGCGTTCTCTCCAACTCTTCGCTTTTCATCGTCCGAATCGACAAGAGAAAATCGCCCGCGCCGAAGACTTCGCCGACTCGCGATTCGAGCACGCGCTGGCGATCCGCGGTCCACTCCGCGGGCGGTACGACACGAATTTCCAGGCGATCGCGCAGCGACTGTGAATCGCACGACAGGTGCAATTGATAATCGGTGACGTCATCGAAGACCGGCGCGACCGCGGGCAGGTTGAAGTAGCTGCCGTCGAGCGTGAACGAGCCCGATTCGCGCCCTACGAATTGAAACGTCGCACGCGTCTGGCCGCGCTCGATCCAACACGCGCGATCGCCCATGCGATAACGCAACACCGGCACGTGCCGCCGCAGCAGATTCGTCACCACCATCGCACCAACGCCATTGGCATCGGCGTCGACGATCTCGATGTGGAGCATGCGCGGATCGTAATGAAAGACATCGGGATCATCGTCGGCACTGCGGTAGGCCCACACACCGGTTTCCGCGGAGCCATACGCCGAAACGACGACATCCGTTTCGAACACATCGCCGAATAGTTTTCGCTGCGCCGGCCGCACCGTTTCGCCCGCGGCAAGAATGCGTTGTACCGGCAATTTCTGATTCGCGTCCTGCAGATATCGCGCGAGCTGCGCAATGCGGCCCGGCTCGCCGATGATCATGTTCGCGTGGAACGCACGCGCAACATCGACCGCGATGTTGTCTGTAGCCGTCGATTCGATCGGCAACGAGGTCGCCCCGATTTGTTCGCAATAGTCCGTGAAGATTTCCATCGAGCGATACATCAATCGCCCGGCGAATAAATTCAACGCAATGACGTCCGGCGTAATGACGCCCGCGTCCGCAAGCATTTTCGCGAACCAGCGACGCTGTTCTTTGTTGTCGTCGATGCCGACGGGGAAGCAGAGATACGACTGCGCGCTGCTGCCGCCGGACGGGCTCAGATACAACCCGCGCAGGTTTCGCGGGTCCGCGTAAAACAGGCGTAGCGCGGCATCGAGCGTTTGTTTATCGAGAATCGGTGCAGTCTCGAAGGACGATCCAAGCTCGCGCCCCGCGTACAGTGGATGCGCGCGCGCCAGCTCCAGCACGTCTTGCGGGGTCATGACATCCATATTGCCATGACTACCGATGCAAACCGAGCGCGACGATGCGCTGAATCAACTCCGGATAGGAAATCCCGCGCTTTCGCGCCGCGGACGCCAACTCTTCGGCCCGCGCGATGTCGGGATTCGGATTTGATTCGAGAAAATAGAGGGTACCGTTCGCATCGAGACGGTAATCGACGCGGCTGTAACCCGTCAGATCGAGCACGCGTGCGACCTGTTTGGTCGTTTCCGTAATGTGCGCCGTTAACTCTTCGCCGAGATCCTCGGCGTGAACCTGATAAATGCTGTGCTTCCGCTGATACGCGCGATTGTGCTTCGCATGCGCGGTTGCAATCCCGTACTGACCTTTCGCAAGCTCGCGGAATTGCAGTTCCCACACCGGCATCACTTCGAGTTTGTCGTTGCCAATGACGCCGACGTTTAATTCGCGTCCGGCGATGTATTGCTCTGCAATCGCGTCGGTGCCGTTGTGCTCGTGAATGAATTTCACGCGTTCCTGCAATTTCGCGTCGGAATCGACAATCGATTTCTGCGAAATCCCTAACGACGCCTCGCACGTCAGGCCCTTCACAATGAGCGGAAATTCGAGCTCACGCGGCCGGATGACGCGTTGTTTTCGCGGAAAGACCGCAAATTTCGGCACAGTTAAGCCGTGGTAAGCGAGGAGTTTCTTCGACAACGCCTTATCGCGCGCGAGCATCAATCCGCGCGGATGACAGCCGGTATACGCCACCTGCATCAATTCGAGAAAGCTGACGATGTGATAGTCGAAATCCTGGCGGCCGAGAAATTCTTCGAGGAGGTTAAAGACTAGATGCGGTTTCCACTCGGCGATCAACGCGCGCAATGGTTCGAGATCGCCGGCGATGCCAAGCGCGCGCGCGTCGTGGCCGAGCTCGCGCAGAGTGGATAGCACATCGTACTCGGTTTTCGCCTCATACCACTGTTGCTCACTGAGCCCCTCGATCGAATCGGGCGGCAACAGAGACGGGTGGACCAGCACGATGACGCGCAGTCGCTTCATAAGGCAAACGTGTTGCGTCTGCGGAGATGCACGTCCATCGTTTTCACTGTGAGCAGGATCGCGAATTCCATCAGCAGCCGCCGCTCCGAACCTGCGACGCGCAGCCTCAACTCGCGGCTGCGGCCGATCATGTCGTGGAGCACCTGGTCACGAGTGTACTGATAGTCACCCGTCCAGTTCGAGACCAGTTTTCGAATTTCGCCCGTTTTTCGGCGAAGAAACGTCGATGCGAGCTCGTGGTGCCGATGTTTCGGATCATCGGAGAAGAGTTTTTTCAGGTCGTCGTCATAGACGCCGGGGAAACTCACGTCATAGTGGCCGCGCTTTTCGTCGTAATACTCGCGCAGCGTCATGTCGAGCGATTCAATCGCGTCTTTGGTGCGATGGTTTTTCCGCTTCGGCGTTTTGTCGCGCAGTTCGTCGAGGATTTCCGCGACTAATTCGAGTTTCTGCAATGCAGGCCAGCGCGCATAACGCCTTCGCCACGCATTGCCGCGCGTTCCGAGAATCACGGCGAAGGTTTCGGCGAAATCTTCGTGCGGATGCGCTTGCGCGTAGTAGAGGCGCAGGTGTTGCACGAATCGGCGGCTCGCCGGATTGGGCGTGTAGAACTGCGGATAGCGTTTGTTCCAGCGTCCGAATGTTTGCGTGACGCGTGGGTCCTTGCCGAGAGCGTAGGCGTTGTCGAGGACGTGACCGGTTTCGTGGCGGAGGATTTTCATCATCTCCGCGCGCGTGCTGCCTTCGACCTCGCGCATGACTTTGCGTTCGAGTTGCAGCAGGCGCGGGTGGGCGAGGTAGAAGGGGATGCCGATGCCGGGGATGCCGCGCGGTGTAAACCATTGTGTGGAGAGCCACGCATGAGGACGCACGACGAGCTCGCGTGCGGCAAGCTCGTCATGCAATTCATTGAGACACTCGTCGATCGACGTCCCTTCGATCGTTAGGCCGAGATCCTTGAGCCGAATGTCGAGGAGCGCTTCGTCGTCGAGTTGCTCCCAGTCGAAGCGAGGCTTCATACCGGGAGAGATATCCAGAATCCTGCCAGTTCTTTGTGGGCGCTATGTCCTTGTGGCAGCGTGTGTTAGGCGCGCAGCATCGGCGCGAGCACGTCGTTCGGAGTCGTGACGCCGCGCTTGCGCTCGCCTTTGCCATCCCATGCGACGTGACCGCTGATCAGTCCTTCGTACATTTCGCGGAAGAGGCCGGCGATGTGCTCCGAAATGCCGAACGACGTGAGCGCCGGTACGACTGCTTCGAGCGGTCCGACGCCGACGTTGACCGGTTTGCCGAGGATGTTGCCGACCGCGTTCGCAATGTCCGTCGGCGTGTAATCCTCAGGACCTGCAAGCTCGAGAATGCGCACGCCGTCAGGCGGATTCAGGAGCGCGTCCGCGGCGGCCATGCCGATGTCCTTCGTTGCGATTTGCGGGAAACGCAAATCCGCCGGCAGGAAGGAGGGGAGGACGCCATCCGCTTGCGCGGGTCCGAGCGACGTGCCCCAGTTTTCGAGGAAATACGTCGGGCGCAGCAGCGTGAGGTTGATGCCGAGTGGGAGCAGGCGCTGCTCGATTTGATGCAGACCGCGAATCGGTCCGGTGCCGCTTTCGTGCTGCGCGCCGATCGAGGAAAGGAAGACGACGTGCTTCACGCCGGACGCCTTGATTGCGCGCGCCCAAACGTCACCTATTTCTTTCGACTTCGTGATCATGTCGGTGGCTTGCAGCGGCGTCGGATTGAGGAGATACGCGCCGTCGACGCCGGTGAGTGCCTTCGTGAGCGCGCGTTCGTCATCGATCGGCGCGATCGCAACCTCCGCACCTTTCGCCTTCCACGGCTCGCCCTTCGCCTCATCGCGCACGAGGACGCGTACCTTTTCTCCGCGACGCAGCAATTCTTCCGCGACGACCGATCCCGTGTGTCCACTGACTCCTGCAACTGCGTACATAGTTCTGATCTCCTGGTTAAATTTGTAACCAAAGTGGTTACATTTGTGGGCAAAAAAAAGGAAGGCGATTCAACTCGCCTTCTCGAGTCGATTCACCTTCCGCGCCAGTGATGCGATGGTGCGCTCGCCGAGGGATGCGAGCATGGCGTTCTCCGCCTCGGCGGTGACCTGCTCGAGCATTGCACCGATGTTCCGACCCACCGGGCACTCCGGATTCCCCTCGGCATGAATCGCGATCAGACTCCGCTCATCGATCGCTTCATACACCTCGCGCAACGTGATCTCGCCCGCATCCTCCGCGAGCGAAAATCCGCCGCGCGCCCCCTGCACCGCACGAACGAGTCCCTTCTCACGCAACACGCTGAGGAGCCTGCGAATCACGACCGGATTTGTTTGCACACTCCCGGCGATGTACTCGCTCGTCAACGCCTCGCCCCGCTTAACGGCGAGAAGGGTAAGGATGTGGAGCCCGACGGCGAATCGTGTGTTCGGCATGTGTAACTAGTATGGTTACAGATGAAGGGTGTGTCAAGGGACGCTATGATGTCCCCACAAATGAATCCTCGGTGTGTGGTGAATGGGCGATGACACTGCGCCGCCTCTTGCTGGCCGCGGCTGTCTTTCACGTTCTGTTCGCCACGGCCTTGTTCGTTGTCGGGCGTGTGGCGATTGCGCCCGGGACCATCGATCGCGATGGGATTCTCATCGCCGCGGCGCCGGATAGTCTGCTGTATCAGCAGCAGGGCAATGCGCTCGCGTCCGCGTTGCGCGACGGCGATTTCGCGCGGTGGCGAGACACGGACGCGCACGCGCATGTGCGGCTCCTGTCCTTCTTCTTCGTTCCGTTCGGCGCCAATATCCTCGGTGCCGAGCCGGTCAATCTTCTCTGCTACCTCGCCATCATCTCGCTCACATTCATCATCGCGCGCGAAGCCGGCAGTCCGCGCGTTGCGTGGATTGCGGCGGCGCTCGTGGCGTTGTGGCCCACGTTTCTGTTTCACACCGCGCAACTCCTCAAAGATCCGCTGTTCATCGCCGGCACGCTGGCGCTCGTGCTGGTCATCCTCACGCTGCTGACGCGCACGTACACGCCGCGCCAGGCGATCTTCGCGGCGGCGTTTCTCATCATCATCGCGTCCGTTG
>JBQCJC010000683.1:0-6677 GCA_051953135.1 Thermoanaerobaculia bacterium
GCGCCGAGGAGGAGGACGTGACGCGGCGACATCGTCACTGCTCCCAAACCACCTTGCCTCCGATGATCGTCATGACGCTCGTCGTCTTCGGCAATTCAGGCGGTGGAGCCGTGAAGATGTCCTGCGACAGCACGGCGAGATCCGCGAGCATGCCCGGCGTGAGCCTGCCCTTGCGATCGTCCGCGAACTCCGCGTATGCGGAACCCGCGGTGTACGCACGAAGCGTCTGCTCCACTGTCAGCGCCTCATCGGGATTTACAGGATGAATCGCGGCGAAGAACAAATTGAGGTACGGATTGATCGGACCATCCGAACCGATTGCGAAGAGATTTCCGCTAGCCAGCAGCGATTTTGCGGCCTGCACCGCACGCGCCCCATACCTCGAATGAACGACTTCCGGAATCATGAAATGCGCAGGATTCTGCACAACGATCACGCCGAGGCGCTTCGCGCGCGACGCGAGATCGGGCGTGATCATGTCCGCGTGCTCAATGCGCACGCGCATCTTCGGCCAGTCCGCCGGCGTACGCTCCATCGCACCAATCACCATCGTGATTGCGCGATCGCCAACCGCATGCACGAGCAATTGACGCTGACCGCGCGCGGCATCGCGAACCATTGCGTCGACATCGCTCTGTGAAAAATTCGGCCGCCCCTGAGTGGTTGGATCATCGGCGTAGGCACTGAGCATCGCCGCACTACGCTCAATCGGCGTCCCGTCGAGGATGTATTTCACCGCCGTCGCGCCCGCGCTCCCGTCATAAGGCGCCAGGCGTAAATCCATCGCCCGCCAGCGCAGCTTCAATGGCGTTGACGCCATGATCGCTTCAAGACGCGACGCGGGAATCGTCGCCATCGTCTGCACGCTCGTAATGCCGTAAGGCAAAGCATCCTTTTCGAACGCCAATAAAGCCTCACGCACTTCGTCGTCAGAGCGCGTCGCGGCATAACGCGACTGCGGACTCCAATACGCGTGCTCATACAGCCATCCATTGAGACGCCCGCTCTGCCTTCCGTAGGCACCACCGGCCGGATCGGCGGCATCTTCAGCAATGTTCCACGCGCGTAATGCCGGCGTATTGAGAATCGCGGAATGACCCCCGAAGACCCCGACGCGAATCGGAATCGTCGACGAGATCGCATCAAGATCGCCTCTCGTAATTCCGGCATCGATCAACGGCAGCGGCAAACTGATTGTCAGTGTCGTAGCCGGAGGTGTGTCCGCGACTCCATCGCGCAACGCGGCAAGCAGCGTCTCCTTCGTTGCGTCTTTCGGCGCCGATACTGCCTTGCTCGGCTCGCCAAGCCACGGCGCGTGAATGTGCGCGTCATTGATGCCGGGAATGACCACGCGACCTTGTAAATCGACGCGCCGCGTCGACGGTCCCGCGAACGCTTGCAATTCCGCGCTGGTCCCGATGGCCGCAACCTGATCGCCGCGAATCGCAATCGCCTCGACCCATGGCGTGGTCGCATCGCCGGTGAACACTCGTCCGCCAGCCAACAATAAATCCGCCGACGGTTTCGGCGCCGTCGCACACGCGGACAACCAGACGAAGGCCAGGGCCAGAGCTGCTCGCTTCATCGTTACCTCTTCGAATTTTGTTTAGTGCGCGATGGTATATCACGCAAAACGTGATCCGCCGCACGCGCGCAACCCCCGGTTGAACCTATCTTCATGCGCAATCCAACTGAGGTGATGACATGCGGGCGACGTACTGGCTCGGGATGATGTTGTTCTGCGCGGCCACGCTGCGCGCGCAGACAGGAGTGCGCGTCGAGATCGACGACGTCACGGACAATCGAATGGCGAGCACGAGCGCGGGCGTGCTGCAAATTCGGGGCGGCCTCGAATTGCGCGTCAAATTATCGGGATCGAATCTCGACAAAGCGCAGGCCGCGCGCATCGTCGTCACTGAGGCGAAGGACGATCAGGGCAAATCGCTGCTCGACGAGAAGCCGCGCATCCCCGATTTCATGGGCCGCGACACGAACATGGGCACGCTGCAGTTTTCGGTGAATTCGCCGAATCGCGCCGCGTCTACTGTGCGGATCAAGGGGAATGTGGAGTTCTATGTGCCGGCACGCGATCCCAATGCCACGGTGAAACTCGACAATGCACTGGCAAAACTCGATTCGCCATGGACGAATAAAACGCTCAAAGCGGCGAAGATCGAGCTGACACCGTTGTCGCGCGATGGATATAAGAAACTCGTCGAATCGCGAAAACTCACCGCCGACGATATCGAGAAGGTGCGCGCCGAAGGAAAGGCCAAGGGCGCAAGCGCCGAAGAGATCGAAATGGTCCTCGGGCTCGCACAAGCGCTGGACGCATCCGATCGCGATCTCCCGGCGAATGCGATCGCATTATCTGGTCGCAGCGCGGATTTCGATCGCATCTACAGCATCGACGTGCTCGGCGCGGACGGCCAGCCGGTCAATATTTCCAGCCGCAGTACGAGCTCGCGCGGGGACAACGCCATCATGATGATGGAATCGTCCGGCGAACTGCCCGCTAAAACGACGCTGCAGTTGCAACTGCTCACCGATAAGGCGCGCGTCTCGTTTCCGTTCGATCTGAAGGTGCAATTGCCAGGAAGACATTGATTGTGATTCTGCTCCTCGCCACCGCGGTCCATGCACAACAGAAACTCGACGTCGAGGTGCAATACGTCAATGATCGCCGCACGACGGGGAGCTTCGCGCAACTCGGCATTACGCTGGAGTTACCGAAATTGAAATCGAGCGAGGTCGGTGGCTCCCGCATCGTCATTGCGCGCGCTACGGATGACCGCGGCAATGATCTCGTCGATCACGAAGCCACGCCGCAACTGGAAACGAACGCGCGGCTGCACATGAAAGAATCGACGGCGCCCGCGAATGTGACGCTCAATCTGAAAAACCCCGATCGCAAAGCGAAAACCGTAAAGGAAGTCAGCGGCGAGATTGAGCTCTTTCTTCCCGGAAGGGATCCGAACAGCATCGCCGATCTAGCAGGCTTCGTGCCGCAGTCCGGCAAGCCGATGGCGAATAAAGCGCTGAAGGCGAACGCCGTCGAGATCACGTTTCTTACGCCAAAACAGATCGACGCGGAAAAGAAGAAACGCATGGACGCGAAGAAGAAGGAGTATCTCGACGCGGGCTATGAGGCGGAAGGCGTGAACTCGATGGTGGAAAGCGAATTCGAATCGTTTGCGTCGGACGAAAACGAATTACTGGCCATTGTGAAGGATCCGAATCAGCGCATTCAGGACGTCGCGTACATCGACGGCAATGGCGAGCTGCAGATGGCGTCCATGCGTATTGAGGACGGCATTGCGCGAGTTTCGACGTGGTCCGGGAAGCCGCAGGCAAACTGGAAACTGCGCGTGACGATGAAGACGCCGAAGAATCTCGTCAAATATCCGTTCTCGATTACGAACGTGGCACTGCCCTAAGGCAGCATATTTTTCATACAGAAGATCGAGCCACCGCTGCGCTGAAATTCGCGCGTCGATAATTCGATGACGTCGAGTCCTATCGATTCGGCAAGCGCTTTTGTTTGTGGATTTCCCACCGGCAGCAATAAGGTCTTGCCGTCGGGACAATGGCCATTGAGTGCGAAGCCGCTGTGCGCTTCGTCCGCGGGAACTTCAATGAGGCGCGGGAATCCGACCTGTAATCGCGCCCACGATTCCTCATCGAACGCGCCTTTGTAAGAAAAGGCGGTGTTCTCATCGATCGGCATGAGTGCGACGTCGAGGTGGTACATGCGGTCATCGACGAGCGTCAATGGAATGACGCAAGCGCCCGTAATGTCCGCAACCTCGGCCCACGCTTCTTCCGTGGTGCGAAACCCGTGTCCGCCCCACAATAAATTCTTCCCGGGATGCCAGATGCCATCGCCCGTTCCTTCGAGCGGAAGGACCGTGCGCAGTGGGTGCATGGCGAATCGATCGGCAAGCGCCGAATTCGCGAGATAGGCGACTTCGCCCTGCCGCTCGAGTTTGGCCATGTGCGAGAGCACTAACGCCGCGTCGCCGTGTTCATTGACGAACGGGAGTAATTGATTGGCGGCGAAAACGAGATCGGGATATTCGTCCGTGCCGTCAATGACGATGATTTCGAATCCGAGGCGCTCGTAGGTTTGGCGGATTTGCTGCCATTCGTTGCGCGCCTCTTCGGTGTCGACGGTCCCGACCATCCCCTGCATGTGCGGGTTGATGACGTGCCTCACCTGGAAATGCGCGGGATCGACCATGAGCACGCGACGAAACGGCGCGCGCGGAGGCACGGCATCGAGGACCGAGCGAAGCGAAGACGACGGGGCGAGCGCGGAACCGGTCCAGAGTCTGGCCATAAGAACGAGGCGCGGACTCTAGCGGAAAGTGGGATGGAAGGCCAGCGGCGAACCGCGGCGATCGTTAGATGAAATCCAGTTTCCCTTGCAGGTAATGTCGCGCCGCGACTGTCAGCGCCAGCTTGGCGTTGACAAATTGATCGTTCAGGTGGTCTCGATTCCCGGCCGGCGCGGCGATATCGCTAACGATTTCCTGACAGGCGTTATAAAACATGGTTGCGGCGTTTGCGAGCGGCTCGGCGAACAGTGAAACGGCAGTGTGCGACGCCGCAAATGACGCCGCTCGCATCTGAAGGCTTTGCCGCTGGTCCGGGGCCGGCGGCACATCGGCGGCGTCGAATTCCGCCTGGTACATATCGCCATCGACAACGAGCTTAATCACCGCTTCTGTGATCTCTCGGTGCCGCGCTTGTTTGCTCGCGTGGACCTGCTGCTCGAGCAGGCGCCCGTAATCGCGCTCACGCTCGCGCGTGTCGATTCGGCGATCATAAAGCGCATTGATCCGCGTCCATACCGCCACCGCGGCCGCTGTAATGATGGGCGTCGCCACCGGCCAATCCACAGTCCACATTTTCGCCTCCTCTCGATGGAGTGGCGGTGGCGCGAACAATCCCACAGTTCCCGCGCCTTCAATCCCAGGGCGACGCAAGAAGGAATGTCGCGCCCCAACCGATCGGCCAGTTGGAGGTTCGCGCATAGAGTCGTACACGAGTTGCGTGGCGGGTCCCATCGCCGTCCGGAATGTCGAAACGAAACGGAATTCGAATCCTGCCGTTCTCGCCGATTCGCATCTCGTCCGGTCGGATCACCTGCTCCAGCCGGCCCACGTGTCCAACTACTTGAATGCGGATCGACGTGCGCGGAGCGGCGGTCAGGCCCGTCACGATTTCCCCTTCGAAGCGTTGCCCGCGGACGAATTGCGTGGTCGCCACGAGCGTCGCGCGCCCATAACGACTCTGATAGCGCAGCCACCCTGCACTCACCGTGAGTAATCCGACTATGAATGCACCGATGAAAATCGGCACACTCTTATCGTCGACCAGCAACGCCATTACAAGACACGCGCAAACGACAAACGCCGCAATCTTCCCGAGACCACGACCGCTTGTCGTAGGTTCCTCAGAGAGCCATAGTGGCGCATTCCCGTCGACGGGCTGATCGCGATGCTCGAAAAGCATTGGGATGATTGACGGGAAGTATAGCGGGGGTGCCGAAGCGCGCCTCTTCGGAAGGAAATGTTAGTGAAGCCTCGCGGCTGGCCATCGATTCGCGAGTTCTGCGGACGAACGTCCGCGGTCTCGACATACTAAGCGACAGCGCCCGCGGCATCCAGACAGACCAGAAAGCGGGTACTGGTCGCCAATGGCATGATGACGACTGCCGACTTCAGTTGCACAACAAACCTGGATGCTCGGCAGAACTACGCGAAAGCGCTGTACGCGGCGGCGACTGAATTGATACCGAGCCCGTTATCTTTTCGAGATTGACGTTGCGTGCGCGGAACGCAACGAGCGGACAGGCACTCCACACAGTGAGCGACGAGTAAGCTTTTTGGCGCCGAATTCTCTGACTGAAAGTTAACCAAGTATGATTTCGGACGCATGGTGAACATCGAACGTTATCTTTGGATTTTCTTCATCGCGATCTCAACGGGTGTGATTCTCCACATCCGACGAACGTTAGGTCTTCGGGATCGGCGGGGTATGGTGTTCGCACTGCTTATCGGGAATCTGCCGTGGATCGTCGAAGGTGTGGCGCTGATGACGAATCCAAGGTTAACGATTCACAATATCGTAGGCGCGGATGCAGGTTGGGCCAGGTTCGCTATGATCGGAAGTGTCATTACAATCTGGGTAACGCTCTATTGGTGGCTATTTTCGTTTCGACGGGGCAGAACAGCTGGAAGCTAATCCGGTCCGAATCCTGAACCTCCCACAGACTGCAAGCGGCATCAAGTTGTTCTTTATCCTCGCGCTTGGCGGAGGCGTTATCGGGTTGGTTGCGATGATCGTTGCTGGAAATTGAGCGATCCAAGAAGCGCGGCCCAAGCATTGTGTGCTGATCGCAAGTCGCACACCGCGTGAATGGATTCATCCTTCGCAAACCGCGACATCGGCATCGATCCATTAAGTCAGTTACGTCATATCATCACGTCATGACCGGCCGGCACCAAATGGCGCGTTCCGAGAACTTTGTGATCGAGCATGATTTTGAACACGTATTCGTGGTCAACAGAGAAACTGGTCATCAATACGATTTAGGAAGCCACTATGGCGATCCTGTTACCGCCGTCATCAGCCCGGACGCGCCGTGGTTTGCTGCAGGTGGTGAGGGCGTC
>JBQCJC010000684.1:0-4330 GCA_051953135.1 Thermoanaerobaculia bacterium
GGGGGGTGGCGCGAGAAGCGATCAATCTGCGCGCCCCCCTCCCCCCCTGGTCCCTCGCTAACGCTCGGGATGACAGGTGATCACTCAACCCGGGCGCGGTTGTCGTCAAGCTTCGTATCAATCCGCAGCAACCATGGATCGACCTCCACGAATCGCGCTGCGCCTTTCACCGGAATCGTGAGCACGTCATCGCCATCGAGCACGTGCTTGCGTTCGTACAGCGGCTCGCCGTTCGCGTCGAGAATGCGAATGTCGATCGCCTCTGCGATCGGCAGCGGACGTTCGTTCCCTTCGCCGTCGGCGTGCGTCTTCTTCGCCAGAACGTGCATCGTCACGACGCCGTTCGTCACGCGTGCGGATTCGATCGTGAAGTCATACAGCACGATGTCGTTCAGCCACTGGTCGATGAGCGCGTACTGCTCGTCATTCGCAACGCGACGCAGATGCGGCAGCAGCTCGGTCGCACGCGTGAGGCCGTGACGCGGCACCTGCTCAGCAACGAACGCGCGCAGCGCACCGTTGAGGGTCGATTCGCCAAGAAGATCGCGAATTGCGTACAGCACCATCGCGCCCTTGCCGTAATAGATGTGCGATTGATTGCCGACGCGCAGCAGCGGCACCTCATCATTCGTATCGCGACCACGGCCCGCGAGATAGCGATCGCGGTCGACCTCGAGCAACTCGCACGTGCGCTCGCGCCCGTGCATCGTTTCCATCACCATCAACTCGGTGTATTTCGCGAGCGACTCGACGATGAACGTGCCGCCGGGACTGCTGCCCGGCGCGACCTCGTAGCCCCACCACTGATGGCCGACCTCGTGCGCGATGCGGCGCCCGAGGAGATCGGGGCGGCGATCGTCGCGTCGGTCGATCAGCAGCGTGCGGTGCTCCGTGAGAAACAGCGAATTCGACATCGCCACCGCGCCGAAATTCGCGGACGACGGCACCTCCGCCATGCGCAACTGCGACGCGTGATACGGACCGAAATTCGCGCGGCAATACTCCAGCGCCTTCGCCGCGGCCTCGAGCGTCGCCTGCGCATTCACGCCATGCTTCGCATCGAAATACAACTCGATGTTGCCGAGAGACTGCTTCGCGTATCGCGCTGACGCGATCGCGAAAAAGTTGCGCATGCGATCCTGCGCGAAGCGTGTGTAGCGGCGATCGCCCTTCGTCCACGTGCGCTCGATGACACCCGGCGCGACCGCGGATTGATCGAGCGGCGTCGAGATCGTCGCCGCGAAGCGAACATCTTCCGCGAGCACCGGCACATCGCCTTCGATCAACTCTCGCCGCTCCGGCAACCCACGCTTCTGGCGCTCGCGCGGATCCTCGATCTCGTACGTCCGCCGATACCCGATCGCCGGCAGGATGCGCATGTTCATGAGAAACGTGCCGTTCGGCTGCAGCGCGTCATCGGCATCGAGATCGAGGACGTCGCGCGCGAACGTCGATTCGAATTGCAGCGTCGTGCGCGCGTCCGGTTGCAGCGGTTGCGCGAGCGCGAGCTCGTACATGTTGAAGCGCGGATCGTGTGTGACGCGCGCGTCGCGCATGCGCAGCGCGACGTTCCGAGCATCGCGGCGCACCGAAACGAACACGCGCGAGATCGGCGTGCGCGATGCGTTGAACACTTCATACGAGCCGCGCACATTCGCGCGACGACCATAGAGATCGACGTCGATGTCGAGCGCCGTGATCCGCGGTTGCGGCAGCATCGCGATGCGCGAGTACTTCTTCTCGTACTCCGCTCGAAACGCATTCACATCTTCGGTATCGATGCGCGTCGCGAGAAACACCGTCGATCCGATCGCGAGCAGCAGCGAGATCGCAATCGCAACCTTCGGCACTTCGCGGCGCGCACGCCAGAACGCCGTCGCGATGAAGAACAGCAACGACGCGACGAGCAGCCAGTGCAACGCGAACACCGCGAACGGCACGAGCTCGTAGCCGAAGCCGCTCACTTCCGAATACGGCAGCCGCGGCGTCTCGCTGTAGCGCCACAGCGGATGATCGAGTCCGATCAGCGATGGCTGTCTCGTGAGAATCAGGAAGACGATCGAGAAGACCATCCCCGCGTATTTGTTGGGACTCAATGCATTGATCAGCAGCACCGCGATCGCGAATGTGAACAGCGGAATGCCGCCCGACGCGAAGAACGAGAGATACGCGGCAACGTTGATGTGCTGCGGTCCGCGTGCGAGTTGCAACACGAGTCCCGGAAGAATGCCGGTCACGATCAGCGCCGCGATCATCATCGCCAGTTGCATCGCTTTCGCACCGACGAGACGAATGCTCGATGCGGGCGTGGCGTTGAGAATCGCATCGAACCGATAGCGTCGCTCGCGCCAGTACAGCTCCGAGCCGAAGAAGATCAGCAGGATGGTCCCCATGACTTCGAGCGGCTGACGCAGCGTTTCGATGATCAATCCGGTCGATGGATATCGCGCCGAGTTGTATTCGTTCCTCAGCAGATCGGAGATGAGCTCCGTCGTGATCAGCCCGGTCCACAACAGCAGGACGGCGATGAAGATCGGAGTGCTGCCGGACGGGAGGCGCAGCACGCGACGCTTCGTCATCGACGAGGTGCGAAACGAGAACGTGCGATAGACGAACGCGCAGATCGCGATCCCGATGCCGATCCACACCGCGCGATTCGCGAGAATCCATCCCTGCGATCCGACGAACGCGACGTTCTTCGTCGCCGCGGTCCACAAGCGCGTCACCGCGAAGAATGCCGAGAGTCCGAACGGATCGAGCAGCGCGAGTGATGGATCGCCCCCCGAGCCCGGCGTCGATGCGGCCATCAGCGGCGAGTTCGTGAGCGCGGCCGTGGCCATGTACAAAAAGTAGAGAACGACGGCGCCGGAGTAGGTCGCGAGCGCGTTGCGCGTGAGCACCGCAATCGCGAAGAGGAGCACCGCGGCGACGAAGACGTTCGGCAGCGTGAAGATGCCGAAGGTCACGAGATACGTGGAGATGGAGAACGGTGCGACACGTTCGGTCCACGGCGAGAATCGCGCGGCGATTTGTCCGACGGTTGCGCATGCGAGGACGCACGAGGTGGCGAGAAATGCGCCGAAGAAGCGTCCGAAGAGATAGTCGAATTTCTCGACCGAGGTCGAGAAGACGATGCCGTCCATGCGATGTTCGACATCGCGCAACACGGCGTTCGCGGCGAAGATCGCCACGACGAAAACGCTCATCAACGAAATGAATCCGGTGGTGAGCGTGATCGTGTATGGCGAATTCATCGCGACATTCGCAGGGCCGAATCCACGGAGCGGAAACGTGAAGCCCATCAGCGCGAAGAGCACGGACGCGGCGAAGAATGCGGGCTGTCGCGAGTGATAACGCCACTCGAACGCGATGATGTTTTTCAGCACGATGCCAGCACCGCGAAGTAAACGTCTTCGAGCGAAGGAGCGATCGATTCGAAGCCGGACGGAGGATCGTCGGCGATCATATGCACCTGCGTTTCGCCCGCGAAGAGATGCGTGGAGATGACGTTGAATCGCTCACGATACGACGCGACTTCGCTCTTCGTGACGGTCTTGCGCCATACGCGTCCGTTCAGTTGCGCGATGAGTTGCGAGGGCACGCCTTCCGCCACGATGCGGCCTTTCGCGAGCACGGCCATGCGCGGGCAGAGATCGCGAACGTCTTCGACGATGTGGGTCGAGAGCAGGACGACGGCGCCTTCTCCGATTTCGCTGAGCAAATTGTGAAATCGATTGCGCTCTTCGGGATCGAGTCCCGCGGTCGGCTCATCGACGATGATCAATCGCGGTTTGCCTAACAGCGCCTGCGCGATGCCGAAGCGTTGCTTCATGCCGCCGCTGAATGTGCTCACGGCTTTGTTGCGCACGTCGTGCAGGTTGGTGAGTTGCAGCAGTGAATCGACCTGCGCGTGTCGCTCGCGTTTGTCGTGGATGCCTTTCAACACCGCGATCTGCTCGAGCAATCGCGCGGCGCTGACTCCTGGATAGACGCCGAAGTCCTGCGGCAGATAGCCGAGGCGTTGTCGAACGTAGCGAGGATCGTCGACGACGTTGACCGAATCGAGCGTGATCGATCCCGCATCGGGCGCCTGCAGCGCGGCGATGGTGCGCATCAATGTCGATTTGCCTGCGCCGTTCGGACCTAACAGTCCGAAGAGGCCGGGCGCGATGGCGAGGTCGATGGTGTGAAGGGCGCGAACTCCGTTGGAGTACGTCTTGGAAACTCCGGACAGCGTGAGCATGTGGCGGGTAGTTACGTTCGAGGCGACGTTCGGTTTCAGGGGACAGTGGAGCGGCGGGCTCTCAGCCCGCCGAACAAATCCATCAAC
>JBQCJC010000685.1:0-3786 GCA_051953135.1 Thermoanaerobaculia bacterium
ACTTCTTGCCCGTCTGCTTGTACTTCTCGAAGATCTTCTCCAGATCTTCCGCGCGAATGCCCATGCCTGTATCGGTCACGGTGATCACGATCGCTTCCGGCGCGTCGCCGTTCCGCACGATTTGCGCGCCGACAGAAATCAATCCCTGCTTCGGCGTGAACTTCAACGAATTCGAGATGAGATTGATCACCGCCTGCGTGAGCTTCTCAACGCTGCCGATGATTTGCGGCACGTCGCGACCATGTGCGCTGAGCAGAAAAATCTCATCGCGCGCCGCAACCGATTGCAGCGAACGCACCGCGCGCTTCAGCACACCCGCGACACGCACCGGTTCCTTCTCGACGATGAAACTGCCGGACTGAATCTTCGAGAAATCGAGGATCTCGTTGATCAATCCCATCATGCGCTCGGACTCGCGATACGCCTCCTGCAGCAGATCGGCGTAGAGCGATTCGAGCTTCGCGCCTTCCTGGCCTAACACGAATTCGAGCGTGCCCTGAATGCCGCTGAGCGGACCACGAAGGTCGTGCACGATCTGCGCGGTGAAATCCGATTTCGCCTGTTCCGCTTCCCGCTGACGCGTGACGTCTTCGAACGAAAGCGCGGCGCCGGCTTCGCCTTCCTCGTCCACGATCATGATGCGATCGATGCGATAGATGCGGCCATCGAACTCGACGTCGATCGTCCGCGACTCGTCGCCTTCGAGAAAGAATCCCTGCAGCCAGCCGCGCTCGCCCGCAACCGCACGCGCGGCCTCGCGCAACCACTCTTCTGCTTCTTCGCCGAAGATGCTCTGGAAGGCTTCGTTGCGATAACGGATCTCGCCGGTTTGTGCGACGACGGCGATGGCGGTCGGAAGATGATCGAGCAGAGATCGCGTGAAGCTCATTGCGGCACCGTGATGGCGCGCTCCTGCTGGAGCTTCGCCAGAATGAAGATCGTGTGGAACGGATCGAACGGACTGAGGATCAGAAGCTTCGAGATATCGAGACGGCTATCGATCAACGAGACGAGATAGCCTTCCTGCGCATTGAGATTGTAGCGATCGAAGTTCGTGAGGAAATCCGCGCTGAGCTTCGGAACGGCCTGCATGCCGCGAGGGTGGGAGAGGAACTCGCGCACGATCTGATTGCGAATGATCTCGACATAACCGCGCAGCCCGAGGTCGTCGGGATAGGCGCGACGGGCCTCGAGCAACTTCGTGTGCGTGTGCCACAAGCCGTGTTGTTTGAGGTACTCACCCACCAGCTTCGGCCAGTCTGGACGGGCGGTCGTGATTGGGGACGCGGCCATTGACGGGCATTCTACATTGCGCCTGACGCGGCGTTGACGAGGTGGGTCAGTCGCGAATCCATTAAACTCGTGCCGTGACCACGGAACAAGCGCCTCCGCCCGCCGAGCATCAGCTTCAGCCGCAGGCTCCGCCATCGCGAAGCCGCTCCCGTCTTCTGCTGTTGCTCGTTGCGGCGGTCCTCGGCATCCCGGCTGGATTTTTGTTCGCCCACGCGGTCCGCATGCCGGTCGTGAAGAATCTCGCGGACTATCAGCCCGCGATCATCACGCGCAGCTACGACCGCAATGGTCTTCCCTTCGCCGAGTACTCGATTCAGAAGCGCATCGTCGTTCCGAAACGCGACATGTCGCCGCTGTTCGTGCAAGCCGTCATCGCCACTGAGGATTCGGAGTTCTACAAACACGGCGGTGTCGATCCGAAAGCGATCATGCGCGCGATCGTGAAAGACGTGATCGAGCGTCGTGCCGCGCAGGGTGCATCGACGCTCACACAGCAGCTCGCGAAACAGGTTTATCTCACGCCCGACAAAACGCTGCGACGCAAGATCA
Source organism: Thermoanaerobaculia bacterium (assembly GCA_051953135.1). Taxonomy (GTDB): domain Bacteria; phylum Acidobacteriota; class Thermoanaerobaculia; order Gp7-AA8; family Gp7-AA8; genus QHVT01. Next base: position 1,843 of record JBQCJC010000685.1, read on the forward strand.
ATGAGATTTTCTTCGCGGTCCAGATCGAGAAGGATTTCACGAAAGATCAAATCTTCGAGCTCTACGCGAATCAGGTTTACCTCGGCCACGGCGCGTATGGCGTCGAAGCCGCCTCGCGTTTGTATTTCGGCAAGCACGCAAAAGATTTGACGTTGCCCGAAGCGGCGGTGCTCGCGGGAATGATTCGCTCGCCGATGTATTACAGCCCGATCACGCACGCCGACCGGGCACTCGTGCGCCGCAATCACGTCCTCGGGCGCATGCTCAAGGAAGAGTTCATCAAGCCGCAGCAATATCAGCAGGCAATCAACGCGCCGATCGTCCTCGGCACATTCAAAGATGAAGCGCCGCGCGTCGGTGCGTATTTTTCCGAAGAGATTCGCCAGTACATCGAGAACAGCAAAGACTTCGGCGCGGAAGAGTTGTATCGCAGTGGATTGAAGGTGCACTCGACGCTCGATCTGCGCGTGCAGCAAATGGCAGAAGGCGCACTGCAGCGTGGCCTGCGTCGCTTCGATAAACGTCGCGGGTTCCGCAAACCGACGCGCAATCTCGTCAGTGAAGGTCTCGATCCCGAAACGTATCGCGATCCGAGCTGGAGCAACGAGCCGTTCGCAATCGATCGTCTGTATCCCGCGGTCGTATTGAACGTGACGAAGGACAACGTCACGGTGCGCGTGCATCGCGAGCACATCGAATTACCCGCGGATCGCTGGGCGTGGACGAAGAAGAAAACGCTCGACGGTTTTCTCAAGCGCGGCGATGTCGTGCACGTGCTGCAAGCCGAAGACGCGAAGACCAAGACGACGAAGTGGATGCTCGATCAGATGCCGCTCGTGCAGGGCGCAATCGTGGTGCTCGATGTGAAATCGGGCGAAGTGCGTGCGCTCGTCGGCGGCTATGACTTCCAGATGTCGAAGTTCAATCGCGCGGTGCAGTCGCGACGGCAAACGGGATCGTCGTTCAAGCCGCTGGTGTATGGCGCGGCGTTCGAAACCGGCCTAACGCCGGCGGATACGTTGTTCGATGCACCAATCGCGATTCCAGTCGGCGATCAGATTTATGCGCCGAAGAATTACTACGGGAAATACGCGGGCATTGTGACGATTCAGCGCGCGCTCGAATTGTCGATCAACGTGCCTGCAGTCAAGACGTACATGATGACCGGCGGCGATCGCGTGGTCGATTTCGCGCATCGCTGCGGCATTACCGCGGATCTGCCGAAATATCCGTCATTGTCGTTAGGCGCGGCAGGCGTGTCGCCATTGCAGATGACGGCGGCGTACAACGTATTCGCGAATCACGGGGTTTATTCGAAGCCGCGGTATATCTACAAGATTACGGATCAAACGGATCGCGTGCTGCAGGAAGTGCCGACAGAGTTGTCAGAGGCAACGTCACCGCAGGTGGCGTTCGAGATCGCATACATGCTGAAGGGCGTGATCGATCGCGGTACGGCGTACGCCGCACATACGCTGGCATCGCCGCTCGCTGGAAAAACGGGAACGACGAACGGGTATACCGATGCGTGGTTCATCGGGTTTTCCCCGGAGTACACAGTAGGTGTGTGGACGGGTTATGACGATCCGTCGAAGTCGCTCGGCGGCGGTGCCACGGGCGCGGATGTGGCGTTGCCGATCTGGATCGATGTGTTCAAGCAGATGGAGGAGCAGAAGCTCCGAACCGCAAAAGAGGATTTCGAGCCGCCCGCGGGTGTGGTCGTTGTTCCCATGGATCTGCAAACTGGTCGTCGCGGCACCGGTCCATGCGGTCGCGTGGTGATGCAGGCGTTCGTCGCAGGGCAGGAGCCGGATAAGGATTGCAGCGGGGCGAGTGTGCAGGTGAGTAAGTTGCCGTATTACCTGCAACGTCCGTTCTATACGCCAAAGGAAGCGGAGCCGACGCAATCGGCAAACGATGCATCAGCGCAGGCCGGCGAGGGCG